>JBEKWT010000375.1:0-3399 GCA_049512795.1 Occallatibacter sp. | reverse complement strand
GCCCGTGATCGACAGGAGATACACGCTCGTCGAAGTCCCGGAAGCGATGCGCTACCAGGGCACGTGGCGCGCCCGCGGAAAGCTCGTGATCGGCCTCGATGCCTGACGAAGCATCACAACTCTATCAGGCTAACTTCGCTCACTGTGTTCCGAAAGGTCACGTCTGCGCGGCACGCGCGTTGGCGATAAACGCCCGCACCTTGGCCGCGTCTTTCCGCCCCGGCGCAAATTCCACGCCGCTCACCACGTCCACGCCCCACGGGCGCAGAGTCGCAATCGCCTCGGCGACGTTGTCGGGCGTTAGTCCTCCGGCAGCGATTAGCTTTGATTGCCCGGAAGCGTAGAAAATCATTTGCCGGGCCGTTTCCCAGTCGTAAGCCTTCCCCGTCCCGCCTACTGCCGTCGCCGTTCGCGAATCGACCAGAATCGCATCCACATTCGAACCGAGCGCAGGCGCCGCCCGGCTCTCCACCATCGCCGCATCAAAATGCACCACGCCCAAAATCCGCACCTTCGTCCCCAATCGCGCGCGCAGCGCCGCCCGCAACTCCGGCGGAGCCTCCCAGTGCAGTTGCACTCCGGATAGCCCAGCCGCTTCAACAGTTGCAACAATCTCGTCGCATCCCGCATCCGCAAACACGCCGATCTTTTCGATCCCCGCCGGCAGCCGCGGCACAATCACCGCCACTTGCTCCGCCGTCACGCGTCGCGGACTGGGCGCAAACACAAATCCCACCGCATCGGCTCCAGCCTCCGCCGCAATCATCGCGTCCTCGAGCGATGTGTTGGCGCAGATTTTGATCCAGAGGCTCATGGGCGGCTCAGGCTAGGTTGTCGACTGGGAAGGAGACGCGTCGGCGAAGAACGGGTTGAACAGACGGACGCCCGTACCGGCAAAATGCGAAGTATTGCGAGTGACCACTGTCAGGTCGTAGATGATCGCGATCGCCGCAATCTGTTTGTCGATCTGATTCTGGTCGTCGCCACTGCGTAGTTTTCCCCAAATCAAAGCGCAAGATCGATCGAAACTGAGGACTCTTTCTTGAAACGCATCGAGTACCGAATCCAGCCAGATTTGCACGCGCTTCGCCTGCACGATGTCGCCTCTCCGCTTCAGGCTTTCGACTCCGAAACTCAATTCCCCAATGGCCTGAGCAGGAAGAAACAGGTCGTTCTCCTCGGCTCTTAGAAATGCACGTACGCCGGGGTCTGCCTTATTCCCTTTTCGCAACTCGCTGATCGCGTTTGTGTCAACGAGATACATGATCACTCGCGGGGTGGAGCGAAATCTGAGTCTTTGCCAACATTGGGCATGGCCGCTAACACCTCATAAAGCGACCGTTTGCGCGGCCGCCGCAAGGCAGCCTCAAGAATCGCGCGATGCTCGGCCTCGGCGCTGCGGCCGTTGCGCGCGGCTTGCTCTTTCAAGGCCTTTACGGTCTCGGCCTCCACTTTTCTCACAATCAAATTGGTTGCCATTGTGCGCCTCCTTCCGTGATTGCAATGATTACATATTACCCCGAGCTTGCAATCATTGCAATCATTTCCGCGCCGTGGGCGCTCCAGCCAGCAGTTCCGCCAGCGCCGCTCCGGGGTCGGGCTGGCGCATCAGGCTCTCGCCAATCAGAAATGCGTCAAAGCCCGCTTTGCGCAACCGTGCGATGTCGTCTCGCGTGGAAATGCCGCTCTCCGTGACCCGCACCACGTTCGCCTGAATCCGGCCAACAAGCGCCATCGAAGTCTCCGCACTCACGTCAAACGTCTTCAGGTCGCGATTGTTCACGCCGATCGCGTCCGCGCCCGTCTCGCCCAGCGCGCCGAGCACGCTCTCCAGCTCTTCCGCTGTGTGAACTTCCACCAGCACGTCAAGCGAAATTGCCCGCGCAGCCTGCGCCAGCCGCTTCAACTCAGAATTGTCCAGCGCCGCGGCGATCAGTAGAATTGCGTCTGCGCGGTGCGCCCGAGCTTCGACAATCTGGTACTCGTCGACAATGAAATCTTTGCGCAGGCAGGGAAGCGGCGCGGCGCTCGACGCCATCTCCAGGTTGCGCAGGCTGCCCTGAAAGTACGGCTCGTCCGTGAGCACCGAAAGTGCCGCCGCCCCGCCCGCGCGATACCGCCGCGCCAGCCACGCCGGGTCGAACGCCGCGCGAATCACTCCCTTTGATGGCGATGCTTTCTTAATCTCCGCAATAATGGCCGGCCCCGTCGCGGCGCGCTGGCGCAGCGCGGCCGCCCATCCGCGCGGGCGATGCTCGGCTGCGCGCCGCTCCAATTCCGCGATCGGCACATCTGCTTTTGCCGCCGCCAATGTCGCGCGAGTCGACTTGAGAATCGTCGCCAGAAATGTGTCCGTGTGGATCGTCATCTTCTCAGTCGAGTATACGGGCGACAAAGATGGGTCGAAACCGAAGTCTTTAGCCGCCTGACCCTCCACGAACAGTGGGTGCCCCAGGTCCCTCGCATTTGGGGACCTGGGATACCACGAACCCCAAAGTGCGAAACTCCACGGTCAGAGATCTAATCGGCGGCATTCGCCTTCTTGCCCTGCGGCTTGGCAGCCGTGAGCCTCGGAATGGCGTCGAGATCCGCTTTGCCCTCCGCCAGTAGCATGAGAAACTCCTGGCTCGAGAAGGGCTTTGCATCCTTCATCACCTTGCTGGCGCGAACGTAGCTTCCATCGGGCTGCTGCATTCGAGCCTTGATCGTGTCGGCCATGTACGCGGGCAAAATCTCGTCGTGGATGCGCGCTTTCACCGCCAGATCGCGAACCGGAAAGACCACCTCGCAGCGCTCGAAGAGATTGCGCGGCATCCAGTCGGCCGAGCCCATGTAGATCTCGTCGTTGCCGCCGTTGGCAAAGTGGAAGATGCGCGAGTGCTCCAGAAACCGTCCAACAATCGACCGGACGCGAATCCTCTCCGACAACCCTTTCACGCCAGGACGCAAAATCGAAAGGCCGCGGATAATCAGGTCAACCTCTACGCCGGCCTGCGAAGCCGCATAGAGCGCCTCGATCACCGACGGCTCGAGCAGCGCATTCATCTTGGCCACGATGTGTGCGGGCCGCCCCGCCTTGGCGTGTTCCTGCTCGCGGCGGATCAGGCCCAGAAAGCTCTCGGCCATCGTCAGCGGCGCCACCAGCAACGGCCGATAGTCGTCGATCTCCGCGTGCGCGGTCAGATAGTTGAAGACCATGTGCACCCGCTCGGTAATCTGCGCGTCGCAAGTCAGCAAACTCAGGTCGGTGTAGAACCGCGCCGTCACGGGGTTGTAGTTGCCGGTGCCCAAGTGGCAGTAGCGGCGGGTCTGCCCGTCCTCATCGCGGCGAACCAGCATCGCCAGCTTGCAGTGCGTCTTCAGGCCGACTACGCCATGGAAGACTTGTACTCCGGCATC
>JBEKWT010000374.1:0-3400 GCA_049512795.1 Occallatibacter sp. | reverse complement strand
TCAACCGACTACGTCGAACGCCGCGCTGCGCTTGAAGTCAACGCCGCACGCCGCCGCGCCATGCGCGACCTCCTCTACCGCAAAGACAGCTAAGGCCCCTCAGTTCCCGGCAGCAGAACCGCAGCAATGAGTCGATTTCCAGGGCTCGCGAGGGCCGCCCCGAGCCTTCTAAAGTCAGCGGCACAGCCAGCTCAGTGATGGTTTCTGCTAATGCAGTTCTTAGAACTGATCATTCCGGGTATGTACCGCCGCTTAAGCTATACCCGTACTCGAAGACCATCGGCTCCAATGCGGTGCCGTCAGCCAGCGCATGATCTCCGCGAATCTCCAGCGACGAACCGCTCCCGCAGTCCTGTTCGCGATGCCCCGTAAACGCCACGCGAACAATATTCTCCACAGAGAACGAGAGGGGTGGGAAAATCTCCTGCGCCCCAGCCGACCCCGCGCCGCCAATGACCCCTCCAGCAGGAATGCAAGCAGCGGTCACGCTCAATCCAGCGGCTTTCACCATCCCCTGCCAGGTACCATCGGACTCCTGCAATAGCTTCACATGGCCAAATCCGGCGTAATATCCCTTCTTGCGCATATATGCCACATAAGCCTTATCCGGCATCAGGAACTCCAATGCCAGATATGGGCGCCCCGGCCCGAGGTTTACCGCCGGGTCCGAAGACACGACCCGTGCGAACCACAATGCCGCCGCTCCACCTTTCGGCCAATGCGGAGCGCGTCCGTCAATCGTGAACGTTCCAAATCGAACGATTTCGAAGAATGAAATGCCCCAATCGCCCTCTGCAGGATGCTTGGCCAGATAGTCGATCGCCCAGGGAATTCCCGACATCGCAATTTCCCTCAGCTCGACGAATCGCAACCTTGGGGGAAGTTCACGCTTCACCGTGACGGGATCGAATGCGACGTAGGCGACGATCTCTTGCGGCTCTTCCACAACCCAGCGCGTTTGCGATCCATCGGGGAGAGTGGAATCCTGGGCTGCCGCTATTGCCGAAAACAGCAGGAATAAAAGCGCCATCGCAAGCCTGGCCATGTGCGAATCATACTCCGCATCCCGAACAGCAAACCCCAACAACCCGGTACAATGAAACTGTGACGAAAATCTCACCGCCCACTTCCCCTTCCGTGGGATTCGTCTCCCTCGGCTGCCCCAAAAACCTCGTCGACTCCGAGGTCATGATGGGCCTCCTCGACCGCGCAGGCGCACGCCTCACCGCCCGCCCTGAAGACGCCGAAATCCTTGTCGTCAATACCTGCTCCTTCATCGATACGGCCAAGCAGGAATCGGTTTCGACCATCCTTGAGATGGCCCGCCACAAAATCAGTGGCCGCGCAAAAAAACTCATCGTCGCCGGCTGCCTCGTCGAGCGCTACCGCGACGAAATCCAGAAAAACATTCCTGAAGTTGACGCCGTCGTCGGCACCGGCGAGCTCGAATCAATCCTTCAAGCCGCCGGCCTCGAAACTCCAACAAATGGGGTGCCCCCGGTCGCCGGCCTCGACCCCGCCCATCTCAATCCTGGGGTGCCCCCGGTCCCTCGCACTTGGGGACCGGGGAGCGCACCAACCCAGCCCTCGCCCTTCACCATCCTGACCAGCACGCACGCGGAGATTCGCTCCGGCAAAGAATCCCAATCCGGCACCCATAAAATTTCCGTCGCGACAAACTCCTCACGCCCCGAGGGCGTCGCCCGCGAACTCTCCGGCCGCTTCCTTCGCGACGCCTGGCGCGGCGCTTCATCCGCGCTGCCCACTTACCTCTACGACGAAACCACGCCGCGTCTCCTCTCCACGCCCCGCGCCTCCGCCTACATCAAAATTGCCGAGGGCTGCGACCACCCCTGCACCTTCTGCATCATCCCCAACCTGCGCGGCAAATTCCGGTCTCGGCGATTTGAATCGGTCGTCGCTGAAGCCGAGCAGCTCGTCGCCCGTGGCGTTCGCGAAATCACTCTAATCGGCCAGGACACCACCTGCTACGGCGAAGACCTCGGTCTCCGCGACGGCCTCGCCACCCTCCTCGACGCGCTCGCCCGCATTCCGAATCTCAAGTGGCTCCGCTTCCTCTACGCCTATCCCAATCGCATCACCGGCAAACTTCTCGACACCATCGCCGGTCACGACAATATCTGCAAATACCTCGACCTGCCCCTCCAGCACGCGTCGCCCGATGTCCTCAAGCGCATGAAGCGCGGCGCATCGGCCGACATTTTTCTCAAAACTCTTCACAAGGTCCGCGCCGCCGTCCCCGGCATTGCCCTCCGCACTTCGTTCATCGTCGGCTTCCCCGGCGAGTCCTCCTCGGACTTTGAAGTTTTGGAGGAGTTTATCGGCGAGGCGAAATTCGACTGGCTCGGCGTCTTTAACTATTCGCACGAAGAGGGCTCAGCGGCCTGGTCGCTCGACGCGCAGGTTCCCCATCGCACCATCGAATCGCGCCGCCGCCGTCTCATGCGTCTTCAGCAATCCATCTCCCGCCGCGCCAAGAAAAACTGGGTCGGCCGCGAGCTCACCCTCCTCGCCGAAGGCCCCAGCGCTGAAACCCCGCTCCTCTGGGAAGGCCGCACCGAATTCCACGCCCCGGAAATCGACGGCAAAGTCTTCATCAACGACTTCGGCCCAATCGCCGACCTCGAACCCGGCCGCTTCTACCGCGCCCGGATCACCGAATCCCACGACTACGACCTCGTCGCCCGCATCCTCTCCACAGCCAACTAGCCTGCCGCCGAGCTCGCTTTCAAAAGAGAAAAGGGCGGCAGGTCTCAGACCCCGCCGCCCTCACAAAGATGAACCGGGATGACCGGCCTTCTCTTAGAGCAGACCCGGTACCGTTGTGTCCATGGTGATACGGGTTCCGCTGAGCACGCCGACAATGTGGACGGTTGGGTTGCCAGAAGTGTCGTATGCATCCAGCGTAAATGCACCCGAGTAGTGGTCGCCATCCGGGCTCACAGTGACCTCTTCGACGATGTGCGTGGGCCCCTGCGCGGGCCCGATTTCGCTCCAGCTCAGCGGGTTCGTCGGATCGTATGCATTGGCGAACCATGCAAAGTGATTCAGCTTGTACGTGTATCTTCCGGTCTGTTTCCAGACTCCCATGCAGAAATCTCCGTCCTGCGGCGGCCGGTCGGAGTTCATGATCTCGGTGTTGTCACCGTGCCAGACAACAAGTGCGTTGTCTACCGGCGCGCCGTCGGGCAAGTCGCTGTCTGAACCCTGAGATGTAAACGTCACGTGCCACATACCAATGATCGATGGCGCTCCCAGGTCAGGGAACGCCGTCCGCAACAGGCGTGCAGAACCGGACTGGAGTTGAAAACTGCTGGGATGAGCCTGAGGGAGAGTTGCACCTCCGCAGGCGGCGTGGGCGTTGGGAACGCACATGAGT
>JBEKWT010000373.1:0-6142 GCA_049512795.1 Occallatibacter sp. | reverse complement strand
TCGGCACGCGATTGCTGGTGCCCACGGTGAATCTCGCGCCGTACGACGGGCTGCTGCCCTGCTTCGGCGTCTATGCGACGCGGCTCAAGGTGAGTGGGCGCGTGTTCCAGGCGGTGACGAATGTGGGCAACCGGCCCACGTTCGGCGAGGCGTCGTTTGCCGTCGAGTCGCACATTCTCGACTTTGAGCCGATCGATCTCGGCGAAAGCACTCCCATCGAGTTGGAGTTTCTGCTCCGCCTGCGCGGCGAGCGCGAGTGGCCGTCGCCGGAGGCGCTGAAGGCGCAGATATTCAAGGATGTGGCGCGGGCGAAGCGGTACTTTGCGCGTGTGAAGTAGATTCAGTCCAGTTCTTCCGGACAAATCCTAAAGTGGCCAGTCCGAAGTTCGTTGAGAGAAAGCAGCCGCGGATCCTACTACACGCGTGCTGCGAAGCGTCAGGGGTTTGACGTCAATGCATGTTTGACTCCGGTTTTCTTCGCCCGCTTCGTCGTTGGCTTTTGTAGGGAAGCTAACGCGGGCTTGACGACAAGGGTGCGTTGCCGGGCTGGCCAAGCCGCTTTCACCACGGGAGCTTGCACGGGAGGCTTTGCGGGTGGCGTGTCAGCACTGTTTAGCGGACCATTTTCGTCTCCCGGGAATTGCTCGTCGTTCTTGCCGGCGATGGCCGCACGCATGAAGTTGATCCAGATGGGCAACGCAGTTACCGCTCCGGTTTCCTTCTCGCCCAGGGACTCGCGGCTGTCGTTGCCCACCCAGACGCCGCAGGTAATGGAGGGCGAAAAACCCAGAAACCAGGCATCGGTGAAGTCGCTGGTGGTTCCGGTTTTGCCCCCGAGGGGATGGTTCAGTTGTGAGGCTGCGGCGCCGGTGCCGTGCGCGGTCACGCCGCGCAGCAGCGTCATCATGGTGCGAGCGGTTTGCTGATCGAGCACTTCGTCGACCGAGGGCGTTTCCTGCCAGAGAGTGATTCCGTCGGCGTTGGAGACCTTGCGAATGAGGTGCGGAGCCACGCGAACGCCGTCGTTGGGGAAGACGGCGTAGGAGGCCACCTGTTCCTGAAGCGTGATCTCGACCGCGCCCAGCGCCACCGGAAGATAAGGAGGAATGTTCGAGGTAACACCAAAGCGGTGGGCGACGTCGATGACCTTGTGCATGCCCACGCGCGCGGCAAGCTTGAGCGCGGGAATGTTGCGCGACTCGGCAAAGGCGTTGGCGACCGTCATCGCGCCCTTGTAGTCGTTCTCGTAGTTGTGGGGCACGTAGTCGCCGAAGCGCACCGGGCCGTCGACGATGATGTCGGTCGGCTTGACGCCGTCCTCGATAGCCGCGGTATAGACGTAGGGTTTGAAGCTCGAGCCGGTCTGCCGCTCGGCCTGCGTAGCCCGGTTGAAGACCGAGACTGCGTAGTCGCGTCCGCCCACCATGGCCAGCACGTCGCCGCTGGTGTTGTCGATGGCCAGCAGCGCACCCTGCGTACCGGAATCCTGCTCGAGCGATGCACGGCGCTCGCCACTCTCTGTTGCCGCGGTCATGCGGACGTAAATGACGTCGCCGGGTTTGGCCAGCGTATCGCCGGAGCGCACACCGGTCCACTGCCAGTCGGCGGGCAGCAGGACGATTTCCGAACCCGGCTGATTGGGTGGGCCGATGCGCGCATGAACTTCAAGCGGAAGTGAGCGCGTGACGAGCGCGTGAACGTATTCGCCGGGACCGGCCTCGACCGCCCAGTCGGGGTGACGGTAGTTGTCGAGCGTCGCATCGCCGGCAAGAACATTTTCCAACTTGCCGCGCCAACCGTGACGGCGCTCATATGTGGCGACGCCATCGACCACGGCGCGATTGGCCACGTTTTGCAAATCCAGATCGAGCGTGGTATCGACGCGCAGGCCGTCCTCATGCACCTCTTCGGTTCCGAAGCGCTTATCCATTTCTTCGCGGACCGCGTCCTCGAACCACGGGGCCACCAGGCCCACGGGCCGCGCCATGTTCAGGCCGAGCGGAGCGTTACGCGCTGCTGCAGCTTGTGCGTGGGTGATTGCGCCGTCCGACTCCATTTCGCTGAGCACCAGGTTGCGGCGGCGCAGAGCCCGGTCAGGATTGAGCAGCGGCGAAAACGCGACTGGGCCTTTGGGCAGGCCGGCCAGCAGCGCCGCTTCGGTGAGGGTCAGGTCCTTGGCGTGTTTCGAAAAAAAGTACTCCGAGGCGGCCTCGAAGCCATAGTTTCCGCTGCCCAGGTAAATCTGGTTGCCGTAAAGCGTAAAGATCTGCTCCTTGGTGAAGGCGCGCTCAATCTGGATGGCGAGGTACGCTTCCTGCACTTTGCGCATGGCAGTGCGGTCGGAGGATAAGAAAAGATTACGCGCCAATTGCATGGTGAGCGTGGATGCGCCCTGCGCGCGGCCGTGGCTGCGGATGTCGTGCCAGGCGGCGCCGGCGACGCGAAAAACGTTGATGCCCCAGTGCGACTCGAAATTCTTGTCTTCAATGGAAATCACGGCCTGGCGCAGGATGGGCGCGAAGCCGTCGTAGCCGACCACCTCGCGGCGCTCCAGCGCGAAGGAGCCGATGATGCGACCCTTGCGATCGTAAAGGTCGGTGATGGTGGAGGGCTGGAAATGCTCCAGGTCCTGAATCTGCGGAAGATTAACGGAGTAGACCAGCGTGAGCCCAGCCAGGGAACCGGTGATTGCGGCGAGCAACACCAATGCAACGATGGCGGAACGTCCGGCCAGCTTGCGTACTGGCGCTGATCGATGCGCTCCCTGGGTCGCTCCCCGGGGGGCAAATTGGACGTAGCAGCCAAGGCAGGGCTGGCCTCACGGGCAGACCTCCGGCTTGCGAGGTAGGAGGAATGCCTCAGACTAAGGCTAGCACTGGATCGATAATGCGCAAGTTACGCAGGTTTTTTGCGCGGATCACGCGGTCCAAGAGCGGGAAAGCGCACTTACAGCGGTTCCGCAATCGCTATACCCAGAACGGGTTAGCGATCAGCCATTTTTCGCCTTCAACAGCGACAATGCCTGATTCAGCGGCGCGTCGCCGTTCGACGGCGGCATCGGCTCGCCATCGTCCTGAGGCGAGGCGACGACGACGTTGGGTGTGACCGCGTCATCCTCAATCTTCTTGCCGTTGGGATCCTCGTACTTGGCAACGGTCAACATGAGACCGGCGCCATCCGGCAGGTCGATGGTCTTTTGCACCGTGCCTTCGCCGAAGGTGCGCTCTCCCACCACGTCGCCGCGCTTAAGGTCTTCAATGGCGGCAGCGGTAAGCTCAGGCGCGCCGTAGGTGCCGCGGTTCACCAAAACGGCCACTGGAGCGTCGGTCAGGAAGAGCGAGGGATCGGCGCTGAAGGTCTGCAACGGAAATTTCTGGCCTTCGAGTGACGCCAGGGTCCCCTGCTTGATGAAGAAGTTGGCCAGGCGCACACCCTGCTTTGGATCGTCGCCGGTAGTGTCGCGGAGGTCGAGAAGGATCTTGCGGCTTTTTCCCGCGCCTTTGATCCTGCTGGCAATGTCGTCCACCCGTGCAGCGGTCAGGACGCCGGGCTTGAGATAAAGGATGGTTGCGTTCTCGTAGAACTGCTCGCCGAGCGGCGGCGCTGTGAGCACCGCACGTGTGAGCGTTACCTTGTCCGGGTCGGGCTTGAAGGGCCTGACCACCGAAAGCGTGACCGTGGTGCCAGGCTTGCCGGTAAGCAAAAAGCGGACGATGGCCAGCGGCAGATCGTGGGTCGACTGGCCGTCAATCAGATCGATGACGTCGCCGTCGTGCATGTGCTCCTGGTCGGCAGGCGAGCCGGGCAGCACGTTGACCACCGTGGCGTAGCCAAAGCGCTTGGAGATGGTAAGACCCTCTTGCGCATTGTCCGTCGCGGGGCGGTCCTTATAGGTTTTGTACTCGGCCGGCGTCAGATAGCTGGAATCCGGATCGAGCGAGTCGAGAAGGCCGTGCAGAGCGCCGGTGGTCACGGCGGGGATGTCGGGCGGAGTCACGTAGTAGTTCTGAATCTTTCGCAGAACCTCGGCGTAGACGCGCATCTGCTTGTAAGCCGCATCCTGTTCGTCGCCGGCATGAACGCCGATCCATCCGAACTCGCCCAGTACATAACTGAGGCCGAGCCCGGCAAAGATCACCACGGAAATCGCAAAGACAAAGCGTTGGAAAAATCGGGACACGCACACCACCGGAGCAGCCCCTAAGGGGAAGCCAGCCGCTCACCTTCTATAGACGCAATGATACCGCAAGTAGCACTCGGACAACGGTGTGGGGCCGAGGGAGCATGGAAACGAAAGTGTTAGCGGCCAGGCGCGGGCAATCCGAGCCGGAGGGTCACCCAGGCAGGACGAAGCCGATGGTCAGACGATTGCCGCCGGGGAGGCGCTCATAGGCAAGAGTGCCGGCGAACTTGCGCAGCAGAAGAATGCCGCGGCCTCCGGGGCGAAGATAGTCGGCAGGCGATGACGCTGGTTGATCCTCAATCAACGATGCGGTGAGGGGATCGAACGGCGGGGCCTGATCCTCAATGGTGAATACGACATGCCGCGCTTCCGGTGAGGCGCAGTCGACAGTCAACGTTTGGCTGGGCTCGCCACCGTATCCATGGCGGATGACGTTGGAAATCGCTTCCTCGAGGCATAGGTGGATGTCGAACGCCTTGTCTGCCGGGATTGCGTATTCGGCGACCAGCGCCTCGACCCATGGCCAGAGCAAACCCATATCGTCGAGCTGACCTTTCAAGGTCAGCCGGGCCGCGGGCTTAGCTTTGTCTTCTGCGGGCATGGTTGCCGCCGAATAAGAGATTGCGGTCATTGCAACGCAGCCATCGCCGCGGCCAGATCGTGGTGAATGGGCAAAAGCGTGTCGATACCACTCGCCTTGAGGACCCCTTCCACCATCTCGTTGGGCGCGAAAAGAACCACCTTGCCGCCGCGGCCAAGCACAGCCCGGGCGGGAAGCACAATGGAACGCAAACCCATCGAACCAAGGAAAGTGATCTTTTCGAGGTCGATCAGGAGCTTCTTGGCGCTGCCTGCGATCAGATTCATCTTCATATCGACGGCCGCGGCGCCGGCGATGTCCATGCGCCCATCCAGTTCTACCCTGGTGACGCCGCCGTCCAAATCCTGCGTGGAGAGTTGCATTTCCATTGCCCTTTTCTTTTGTAGAAGATTCCGGAATCTACGACCCAGATCGTACTGGACGATTGTGACAATCCTGTTACAAACACAAAAGATCAGAAGAGATCGCCGAGAGTGCTGGAGAAGGAGATCGACAGCGTCGCATCGTTATTGATCGGCAGGGTAATTTTCGAGTCCGCCTTGCCGTTCTCCAACAGTTGAACCTTGAGGGTCTTCGCCTTTTTTGCCTTGAAATCGCTGCTCAGGGGCTTTGCGTCCCACTCCTGGCCGGCGCTCTTGAAGGAGACACGGAACTCCTGCATGCCGGGCGGAGCATACAAATTGTCGAGGCTGCTGCCGTCCCCGGTGGTGAAGTGAATATAGGGCTGCTTATTCAACAAGATGGTGAAAGAAAGGCCTTTGGGGAATTTGCTGACGTCGATCTTCAGCTTGCCGTTCTTGTTTGGGTCTGCCTTCCGAGGATCGAACGCCGTCGTCGGAGCAGGCGCGGGCGTCTGGGATTTCGCCGGTGCGGGGTTGGCGGGAGCGGGATTGGCCGGGGCAGGTGGCGCCGATGCAACTACAGGCTTCGACGGGGCAGGAGCCGGTTGGGCTGAAGACGGTTTCGCCGCAACCGCCTTGCCGGCGGAGGGCTTTGCCGGAGTGGGTGACGCAGGCGGCGTCCCTGACGGAGACTTGTCTGGAGACTTCTCCGGACCAGCGACGGGCGGCGTTGGAACCGTGCCCGGCGGCTGAACGACCGGAGCTGGAGGGTTTTGTTGTTGCGGCGGAACGGGAACGACGACCGCGGGCGGCGGAGCCGGCGGCTTGCGATGTGCATACCAGTACAAGCCTCCGGCGATCACGACTGCTGCGCACGCCACACAGAGCAGCGCGATGCCAAACATGGATTCAAACTGGGTAGGCTTTGAGGGCTTTTTCGGCGCCGGCATCTGGCCAGGCTGCATTGCTGCTTTTTGGGCGCCGGGTGGCGGGGCCGGAGGAATGGACCGTGCGACG
>JBEKWT010000372.1:0-3404 GCA_049512795.1 Occallatibacter sp. | reverse complement strand
GGGCCGTGCGATACCGCAAAAAGCTAAGACTGGACCCTCAACGCGCGGGATTTCCATGTGTCGCCGCACGCGCCAAACCTGAGCCTTCCAGCCGCGCGCTTTTATCTCAGCTTCCACATCGGTTTCGCCCGCCGGCACTGCAATGACTTGCGCCCTCGCCGCCGCATCCAATGCCTCGCGCAGATTTCCGGCGGGAAGAAGATGATCGCTTAGGTCGCGGCGATTGAGAAGCAGAATATCGACGTCGCGGGAGAGTTGGCGATGCTGGAAACCGTCGTCCAACAAATGCAATCCAAGACTTGAAGGCGCGGAGCGCTCGGCAAGCAATCCAGCCTCGTATCGCTCGACGGCGACGTAGACGGGGACCCCACTTTCGCGCGCGATCACGAGCGGCTCGTCGCCGAATTCCTGCGCTGTCCCGCCGGGGTCAACCAACAGTGGAAGCGCGGAGCGCCGGCGGCCGTAGCCGCGCGAAAGCACGTCGACGTGCAGGCCGCGCGCGGTGAGCGCCTTCGCAAGAGCAATGGTGAACGGAGTCTTCCCTGCCCCGCCGGTGGAAAGATTGCCGATGCTGACGACAGGCCAGCGAAGACGGCGAATCGGCTTGAGGCCCTTGCGCAATTGCAGCTCGCGCAGGGCGAGGCCGAGCCGGTATACGGGCACGAGTGGCCACAGCAAAGGTCGCGAGGCGGACGCGTGAGTCACGACGCACGCTCCCTGCTGGAAGTCAAGTCGAGCAACTCGCGAATGGCTGCGACGCACCGATCGGTGGCGCCGGCTTGGCGGTCGAACACTTCTTTGGCGCGGGCGCCCATGGCCCCGGCGGCGGCGCGGTCGCGAAGAAGTTCAATGAGTGTCGAGGCCAAATCTTCCTTAGCGGCAATGCGCATCGCATCGTGGCTGCGCAGGCTTTCAACAATAGCAACGAAATTGGCGTAGTGCGGGCCCATGACGATCGGAACCCCAAACTGGGCCGGCTCAAGCGGGTTGTGGCCGCCCGCCGGAACCAGGCTGCCACCGACGAAGGCCACGCTGGCGAGCGAGTAAACAGAAGCCAGCTCGCCGATGGTGTCGAGCAAGACGATCGTGCCGGGACGGAGCGCATCGACGGAAGCAGGCCGAGCACCGGGTGACACAGAGTACCAATCGGAGCGCTTGCACCAGGGCAGGCCGGATTTCTCGAGCAGCGCCGCGACGACGCTGAAACGCTCGGGATGGCGTGGGGCGAGAACAAGAACGAGCTGCGAATCGGCGGCAAGCAGGCGCGGCCACGCTTCAATCAGCGCGGATTCCTCGCCCTCGAGCGTGCTGCCGGCAACGACAACCCGCAGACCGGCTGTCATCGACTTCAACAGGCTAGTGGCTTCCGATTCCTGAGCGGCGCGCACGTCGAACTTGAGATTGCCGGCGACGGAGACGCGATCGGGGCTGCATCCGAGCGCGAGCAGGCGGTCGGCGTCGGTTTGGCTCTGAGCCAGCACGCGGCTGAGGCGCGAGAGCAGCGGCTGCCACAAGCGGCGCAGCCTTTTGTAGCGCGGCCAGGATCGGTCAGAGATGCGGGCGTTGACCACGGCTACGGGAATATCGCGGCGAAAGCAGCCATGAAGCAGATTGGGCCAGAATTCGGTTTCGGCGAGAACGAGCGAACTCGGCTTGAGCGCGTTGAGCCACGCGCGGACGGCCCAGGGCAGGTCGAGCGGGCAATAGAAAACGCGATTCGATTCAAAGCGCTCGCTGGCCAGCGCCTGGCCGGTGCGCGTTGTGGTGGAGACAACGATCAAGGCGCCAGGCAGAGCCGATTCAAGCGCCCTGACCAGGCGCGTGACGGCCAGAACTTCGCCGACAGACACAGCGTGAAGCCAGATGAGCGGGCGCTCGCCGGCCGGCGCAGAACCAGCCGGCACAGAGATAGAAACGAGTCTCCTCGGAACGCGCCCCAGGCGCTCCAGCAGCCCCTCGCGGTACTTGTGCGTGGTGGCCATGCGCCACAGCCACCAAGGCGCGCCTGCAACGAGGGCCACAAACAAAGCAATGTTGTAGAAAAAAAGAGTCATGCGTAAACGAACCGGTCTTCCGCAGGTCTAATCGTAGAGCGTCTGATCCTGGAATGATACAGTTGACCGCGATGAAAACTTTGCGGGGAACCCCGTTGTTGTTGCTTTGGTTGGCGCTGCCGGTTACGGCGAGCGACCGCACGCCGCCCCCGGTGCAGCCGGCGACTTCATTCCCCGCTGTCGAAGTTCACCCCGCCGAGCACGTGGCCATCGCCGCCGAACCCTACGATACGCGTGAAAAAGAGTCCATCTTTCGCGTCGACTACCTGGGCCACGACGTCATGCCGATTCGCCTCATCATCACCAACCAGGGCGACCGGCCCATTTCGCTTGTCGATGCGCGGATCCTGTTTGAGACCGCGGACGGCGACCGGATTCGTGCTGCCGAGCCTGACGACGTGGAGCGGATGATGACGCAAAAGGAGCGGCAGGGGTCGAGAATCCCTTTGCCTGCGCCGCTGCCTCCGATTCACGTAAAGCCAAAGGGCAGCATCAAGGAGATTGAGGACGACTTTAATACCTTCGAGTACTCGGCCCTGGCGGTTGAACCGCACACGACGCGCGCCGGATTCCTCTTCTACGACGTCTCTGGGTTGAAGAACCCGCTGGCAGGTGCGAAGCTCTATCTGCACGACCTGCGCGACGCCGACGGCAAACAGCTCTTCTATTTCGAGATTCCCTTCAATAAATATCTGCAATCGAAATCGAGCCAGATGAACTGAGCAGCGGCCCTCGCCGAGAGCGCGAGCCAACAAATCCAGCGCTATTCGAAGTACGTCGCCGTCGTTGTGTCGGTCTCCCAGATGGTGCAGTCTTTCACGCGCACGCGGCCCGCTGTCATTCCGGCAAGCTGCCGATTCGTCTCATCGTAAAAATACCTGGCAATATTTTCCGCCGAGGGATTGAGCGTCGTGAAGGGCTCCAGGTCGTTCAGCATCTGGTGGTCGAGGCGGTCGATAACCGGCCGCAGCACCTGCTTGAGCAGCTTGAAGTCGAGCAGCAAACCAGCCTCGTCGAGCGTGGCGCCGGCCAGCGTGACGCGAACCTTGTAGTTGTGGCCATGCGGGTTCTCGCACTTGCCCTTGTAGTTGCGGAGATAGTGGCCGGAGGAGAAATCCGCCTCGACGGTAACTTCGTACATTTGCGCCTGCTCGATCCTGCGCGGGAAACGCCCCGCACTTTCCCATTCTAATTTGATCGGCTCGACTACGGCCTGCGATTGCCGCGCCGCTTGCCTCGTGCCGCGCGGCGGGCTTCCTCGCTGCGACGGTCCACCTGCTCGAACAGGTTGCTCAACACGCCGATCAGTGCCGAAGCGAGCGCAGCGAGCAGGAGCAGCAACGCCATCGT
>JBEKWT010000371.1:0-3407 GCA_049512795.1 Occallatibacter sp. | reverse complement strand
TCGTGCACACCGCGGGATCGGCCAGGTCGCCCTCGATGAACTCCATGGCCTCGAGGCCGGTGAGGTTCGCGCGCTTGCCGGTGATGAAGCTATCGACGCCGCGCACGTTATCGCCGCGTTTGAGCAGCGCTGCGGCAATCGAGCGACCGATAAATCCGGCTGCCCCGGTAACGAGATAATTGGCCAAGTTCGTGCTCCAAAGAAAGAATGGTGTGCGGCCCAATCGACTGCCCGTACAGGCTAGGATACTATTGCGACTCGACGACTCCGCAGATCGGGTCATGCGACCGGCTGCGCGACTCCACTAGGCTTCTGTTTTGGTTCGATGATGACATCATTTTTCCCAAATTTAGCTGAGCCCCAGCACTTCTCCACTTGGGAGAGATTGTTGTTCGCGGTGCTTGCGGCCGCGTCGCTATTCGGTTTCTGGCGGCGGTTCGGGCCGATTTTGGGCAAAATCCTTCAATCGAAGAAGGACCCCGCGTTTCACCTCTTTCCCATTGGCCGCCGGGTGCGCGATTTCGTCTGGGAGGTGATGTTCCAGGCGAAGGTGATTCGCGAGCGGCCGCTGGCTGGAATGGCCCACGCATTGGTCTTCTGGGCCTTCTGCGCCTTTGCGCTGGTCACGCTGAACCACTGCGCGACAATCTTCGGGCTCGGCTTTCTCGATCCAGAGGGCAATATTGCCCGATTCTATTTCGACTTCGCGGCTATCTTCGCGGCGGCCTGCGCCGTGGGCATCCTCGCGCTGTTTGTGCGGCGATTCGTAGCGCGGCCGAAATGGTTAGGCGAACTTTCGTGGGGATCCGGGCTCATCGCGTTGCTGATCTTCGTGTTGATGGTCACGTATCTGGCCGCGTTCTTTGTGCCCGCAACAAGCAACGCCGCGCGGACGCTGTGGTGGGCGCACACACTCACGCTGCTCCTGTTTCTGCCGCTTATTCCGCACACTAAGCACCTGCACCTTGTCCTGAGTCCGTTCACGGTTTTTCTTTCGCGCGGTGGATTTGCCGAGATTCCTCCGCTCGTAGGCGACGAGGACTTCGGGCTTGTAGCTGGGAAGGATTTGACGCAGTTGGTCAGCCTCCAAGCCTACTCCTGCGTAGAGTGCGGGCGCTGCATGGAGCATTGCCCGGCCAACAGCACGGGCAAAGTGCTCAACCCGAAGGAAATCGTGCTCGGACTGCGCGGCTATTTGAACGAATACGGGCCGCATTCGGACGAGCCGCTGCTGGGCAAATACAACACGCAGGAGGCAGCCTTCGAGTGCACCACCTGCGGCGCATGCGAGTTCCAGTGCCCGGTGGGGATCGAGCATGTGCCGATCATCGTGGGGCTGCGGCGCGGCGCGGTGAACACGGGCGCGTGGGAAGACGATCACGGAGCGAAGTTGTTTCTGGCATTGGAGCGAGGAAGTAACGCGCTGGGCATGAGCTCGGCAGAGCGAGACAAGTTTGTCGAGAAGAATTCCCTTCCCCTCTTCGACGGGACGCAGGAGTATTGCCTGTGGCTCGGGTGCATGGGCGCGTACGATCCGCGCGGGCGCGAGATTGTTGTGGCGCTAGTGCGCGTGATGCGATACCTCGGCGCAAGTTTCGGCGTGCTGCGCAAGGAGCGCTGCACCGGAGACCCGGTGCGGCGCCTCGGGAACGATTTGCTCTTTCAGCAACTGGCCGATGCGGGCCTCGAAGCGCTCGCGCAGAACAACGTGAAAAAGATTGTCTCCATCTGCCCGCACTGCGTGCGGACGATTCAGGAGGATTGGAAGGCATACGGAACGCCGCCTGAGGTCGAGCATCACAGCGAGTTTCTGGCTCGCTTCGCTCGCCAACTTCCGCACATTCAAGACCAGGAAAAGATCGTGTTCCACGATCCGTGTTATCTGGGCCGGTATCGCGGGGTTTACGACGAACCGCGACGCGTGGCCGCACTTGCTGGAGACTTGGTTGAAGCGCCGCGCTCGCACGAGCGGAGTTTTTGTTGCGGCGCAGGCGGAGGGCTGGTGTTTCTCGGCGAAGAGAAAGGCGAGCGTGTGAGCCATGTGCGCGCAGAGGAGCTGGCCGCTACGGGTGCTAGTGTTGTGGGCACGGCCTGCCCCTTTTGCAATACGATGTTTCGGGATGCATTCGCTGCAAAAGGCGAAGCCGCGCCGGAGCTGATGGACATTGCGCAGTTGGCTGCGCGCGGATTGCCGGAGTAATGGCAGGTGAGCGGGAGAGCTCGAAGATGAAGATCGTGGTAGCCATCAAGCAGGTTCCGGATCGCGACGCGCCAGTTCGCATCGCCGCGAATGGAAAGTGGATTGACGAGGCCGACCTCCAGTGGGCGATGAATGAGCCGGACGCCTACGCGCTCGAAGAGGCGCTGCTGCTCAAGGAGTCCGCCGGGGGCGAAGTGATCGTGGTGAGCACCGGCCCGGAGCGAGTGGGTTCGACGATTCGCGAGGCGCTGGCCAAGGGCGCGGACCGTGCGATCCACATCGTGTGCGACGACTTGAATAGCCGCGATGCGCTCGGCGTAGCGCGCTTGCTCGCTGCGGCCATCAAGCCGGAAAACCCCGACCTCGTGCTCACCGGCCTGCAATCGGAAGACGTCGGGCTCGGCCAGACCGGCGTGATTGTCGCCGAACTGCTTGGGCTGCCGCACGCCACCATGATTCTTCACGTAGAAAAGACCGACGCCGGGCTCAAGGTGAAGCGCGAGCTCGAAGAGGGTTGGTTCCAGTCGATCGAGTTGCCCACGCCGGCGGTGTTGACCGTGCAGTCGGGCGGAAACAAGCTGCGCTACGCTACGCTGATGGGAATCAAGCGCGCCAAGACAAAAGAAATGCGCACGCTGAACGCCGCTGAACTCGACGCAAACGCCGCGCCTACAGTTCTGCTCGAGCAAATCGCCGCGCCAAAGAAGCAAAAATCGACGCAAATCCTTCCCGGCTCGGCTAAAGAAGCGGCAGCGGCGCTGGTGGAGAAACTCAAGACGGAGGCGCGCGTCCTATGAGTATTCTTCTGGTTTTGGAAGAGAGCGGTGGGAAGATCAAGCGCGTCAGTTGGGAGGCGCTTGCCGCGGCTCAGCGGCTCGGACCCACGGATAGCATCACGGCTGTAGTCATCGGCGCGCAGACTGAGACTTTAGCTGCCGAAGCTGCGGCGAAGCCTATGGGCAAAGTCGTCCGTGTGGAGCATCCGTTGCTCGCCCAGTACACCGCGGATGGCTTCTGCGCCGCATTGCACCAGCTCATCCAAAACGAGAGCCCCACGCAAGTGGTCGTCTTTCCGCACACCTACCAGGTGCGCGATTACGCGCCCGCACTTGCCTGCCGCATGGGCCAGGTACTGATCGGCGACGTCGTCGCCATAGAAGAAGGGCCAACATTTGTGCGGCAGCTCATGCAGGGGCGGCTCAACGGA
>JBEKWT010000370.1:0-3452 GCA_049512795.1 Occallatibacter sp. | reverse complement strand
GCCATCACCAGCTACCAGTTCAAGGGCGGCGGCAACGTCCTGCATCTCATCTTTCCCGATTCCGTCACGCCGGAGCTGGGCACGTACATCATTGCCGCCTTCGTCATCGTCACCACGGCTTTGGCGGGCATGTCCTCAGTCGCCTATATGGATGTGGCCATCGGCTCGCTGGTCACAGTCATCTGCCTCGTCGCCACGCCCATGCTCTTTTTCAAGGCCGGCGGATGGGCCGGCCTCCACGCCGCGCTGCCGCCAACGCACTTCGAGGTTCTGGGCAACCTCACGCTTCTGCGCGCCCTCGAGTTCCTCGTGCCAACGATGCTGCTCATGCTCGGCAACCAGGTCATGTACCAGAAATTCTTCTCGGCTAAAAGCGAGCGCGACGCCAGCATCTCCGTCGTCGGCTGGATTTTGGGCACTTTGCTACTTGAAACGCTGATCGTAGCCATCGCCGTCTTCGGCTCGGCCCTCTACCCCACCGGCGAAGTCGCCCGCCAGCCCTACGAAATCATTCCCTACACCGCGCGCCACGGGCTGCCCGCAATCATGGGCGCGCTGCTCCTCGGCGCCGTCTTCGCCAAGGTCATTTCGACAGCTTCGAATTACCTCTTTTCGCCGGCCTCAAACCTCGTCGAAGACGTTTTCGTGCGCTACATCGCGCCCGGCGCGTCGAACAAGCGCGTCCTCATCGTCTCGCGCCTCGCCGTGGTGCTGCTCGGCTGCTGGGCGCTCTATCAGGCCATCTACGCGCCCAGCATTCTTGAGAAAATGCTCTACGCCTACACCATCTACTCCGCCGCGGTCACCCCCGTAGTCCTCGCCGCGTTTTATTCAAAGCGCGCGACGCCGTGGGGCGCGGTAGCCGCCATCGCCTCCGGAACCGTCGTCACTCTCGCCTGGGACGCACCTGGTTTCAAGCAATCTCTTCACCTTCCCGCGCTCCTCGCCGAACGCGATGCCATCTTTCCCGCGCTCTTCGTCGCAGTCGCCGCGCTGGTCGTCGTCAGCGCCGTCACGCCCCGGCCGACAGCCGCGCAGTTGGCGAAATTTGCGGAGTGACATTAGCGCGGGTAATCTCTGGATCGCCAACGACTCGACCGGAACCCCGGATCGCGCATTCTAGGTGTTCGCTTATTGGCTTGGCTATAATTCTCCCCGAACTTCTCCTGCCCATATCGCGTATTCTTACCCAACCGCGGAGGTTCGAATGACGTCACGGAAGAGGACTGCGCGTATCGCTGGCCTGTGGTATCTGGGCTTCACCCTTGGGCCGTTTTACCTGCTCTATGTCCCATCGCAAACGGTCGTGCACAACGACCCAGCCGCAACCGCGGCCCGTGTCCTCGGCCACGAGACGCTCTTTCGTTGGGGAACGCTCGCCGAGACCCTCGGAGTGATGATCTTCATCGGCCTGAGCCTGGCGCTCTATCGCCTCTTTGAAGACGTGGACCGCCATCGCGCGCGACAACTGGTGGCTCTGGTGCTCGTTTCGTCTGCCCTTAGCCTGGCAGGCGTGGTCTTCAGCGCGGCTGCGCTCCTCGTCTTTCGCGACGGCGCTGCCGTCGCCGGCTTCGACGAACACACGCGCGAGGCTATCGGGATGCTTCTGATCAGCATGCACGGGCAGGCGGTCGGCATCAACCAGACGTTTTGGGGATTGTGGCTGTTGCCTTTTGGATGGTTGGTCGTGCGCTCGCGCTTTTTACCACGCTGGCTGGGGTACTGGCTCCTGCTTGACGGCATCGCCTGGGTTGTCGTCGGCATCACCTGGTTCCTTGCTCCGGATTACTCTGACGCTCTCTTCCGATACTTGCAGCCAGTGTTTATGGCCGAGCTTGCCGCCGTGCTCTGGCTACTGATCATGGGTGCGAAGGAGCAGCCGCTCGTCGCGGGTGCGACTACGTAGCCCGCCGCGGCGTGCTGTGGCGGCGATCTGTATCAATGGCCGAAACGTGAAGGTACCCTTCCAGCACGAAGAGAAACCAGGGGTGAAAACGGGCCAATTTGCTCATTGAAAAGAACGTCGCCATGTTTTGTGTTTGGGTCGGTTGTTTGTCTAACGGCCGATTCCCTTTTCGTTCCATTCGCGCTGATCGCCACCCCAGCCACGAAAAAACTTGCTCCGCCCCCGCACAACCGCCTTACACTGTCCGTGTCAATTTCTTACTCCTATGCCGGTGGCGCAACTCACCCTCGAGATTCGCATCGAGCACGCCCAGTCGCTCAAGGACAGGCGTCAGGTGGTTCGATCGCTCAAAGATCAGTTGCGGCAGGGCTTCAACGTCTCCGTCGCGGAGCTGGACGAGGCCGTCACCTGGCAGTCGGCGACGCTGGGTGTTGCGGCCATCTCGCGCTCCCGCGACTACCTGCACGGCCTCATGGAAGAAGTTGATCGCGCCGCCCGCCGCATGACCACCGACCTCGGCGCCGATCTCGCCGACTCCTTCTGGGAGTACATCGAGAGCTGAGCACGCGCTCATCGGCCCGCGAGCACTGCGGTTCCTACCGTGCTACGCTTGGTCTTGCCCCCGGAGAAATTCTTTGCAGTCCGAACGCTTCGTCATTGCCGTCTTCGAGTTTGTTTTGCTGCTTTTCTCGCTCAGTTTTCATGAGTGCGCGCACGCCTGGATGGCTTCGCGCCTCGGCGACCAGACGGCCCGGCTGCAGGGGCGCATCACGCTCAATCCGTTGGCCCACATCGACCCGGTCGGAACCCTTCTTTTTCCCGCCATGGTGATCTTTGGGCCACTCATCGGTTTCAGCGTTCCCTTCATGCTGGTTGGCTGGGCCAAGCCCACGCCCGTCATCACCCGCAACTTCAAGAAGATCGTCCGCGACGACAATCTGACCACGCTGGCTGGGCCAATCTCGAACCTGATTCTGGTTCTGTTGGCTCTGGCGGGTCTTACCATCATGGCCCTCACCATGCCGAACGGCGGAGCGACGGTGCGACTGTCTTTCGCTGTCGCATTGGGCATTGCCGAGGCGACCGGGGCGCAACCGGTTGCACTGCTCCTCTCGCTCGCCATCCTCATCAACTTCTCGCTATTCTTCTTCAATCTGCTCCCCATTCCGCCCCTCGACGGCAGCCGTGTTGTGCGCAATATGCTCCCCTACAACGCGGTGCAGCAATACGACCGCATCGGCGGCTGGATCAGCTACCTGCTCATGATCTTTGTGGGGGGCTTCGTTCTGCGCCTGCTGCTCACGCCTGCTCTGGTCCTCGTGTTTTCATTCCTTTTGCGCCTCTGATTCCCGCCGTCCGCTCCCGGCCCTCCCGCTACAATGGAATGAGAGTTTTAGTGGCTTTTTTTAGAGAGCGCGGCCGTTTTTGGGGCCGCCGAGGAATCCACACGCCCCATGCCCGAACCCGCCACTCCGTCGTCCCGCCCGCGCGTGCTCAGCGGCATGCGCCCCACGGGAAAACTTCATCTGGGCAACTACATGGGCGC
>JBEKWT010000369.1:0-3455 GCA_049512795.1 Occallatibacter sp. | reverse complement strand
CCTGCCCGTTTTTCTCGGCGTGCCCGGCGAGCACCTGAACGGCGTCTATTCGGCCAACGAGTTCCTCACCCGCGCCAACCTGATGCGCGCCTACCGGTTTCCTGAGTTTGACCAGCCCATCTACAACTGCCGCGATCGCGACGTGATCGTCGTGGGCGGCGGCAACACAGCCATGGACGCAGTGCGCACTGCGCGGCGGCTGGGCGCGAAGACCGCGACCCTCGTCTATCGCCGCTCCGAAGCCGAGATGCCGGCCCGCGCCGAAGAAGTGAAGCATGCCCGCGAGGAAGGCATTGAATTCCGCATGCTCACCAATCCGGTCGAGTTGATGGGCGACGAAAAAGGCTGGCTCACCGGCGCGCGCTGTGTCCGTATGGAGCTGGGCGAGACCGATGCCGATGGACGCCGCCGTCCCGTGCCAATCCCCGGCTCGGAGTTCGTCTTGCCGGCTGACGTGGCCATCATCGGTGTGGGGACAACAGCCAACCCGTTGATCCAGAGCACCACGCCCGACCTCGCCACCAACAAGCGCAACTACATCGTGGCCGATCCCGAGACCATGCGCACGAGCAAGCGCGGAGTTTTTGCCGGCGGCGACATTGTCACCGGCGGAGCCACGGTGATCCTGGCCATGGGCGCGGGACGCAAAGCGGCGAAAGCGATCGACGAATATCTCAAGATCGGCGAGTGGTGAATTCAGCGGCCTGCCTCGTCAGCGCTTCGCGGATGAATCGCGCGGCTCTTCAGGCTTTCGCAGGCGCGCTTTGATCGAACGAGTGAACGAAGATATTTGTGCAGAGAAAGAATCTATCGCTCATTCAATTCTTCCCTGCTGAAGCGCCGGCCTGCGTCGACTTTCTGCACGCGCATCATCAGAGCATCGAATCCCTGGGCGTCACCCGCGCTCCGCGCAAACTGGGCAAGCCACTCGCGGAAAGCGTCGTTCAGTGTTCTGCCTTGCTCTCGCGCGATTAAGCGCGCCCGCTCGATCAGGTCCTCGTCGGCGCTTAGGGTTATTTTCTTCATGCCAAAATAGTGTACGCGTCCCTGCTCCAAAAAAACGGGCGGCAAAGCTTTCGCTCTGCCGCCGCCCTGTCCCTGGGTTGTCTTGAAGTTACTGCAGTCTTACGAAACCTTTCTGCTTACTGCAAGAGCTTGGTCACTTCCTGCTGCACCTGGTTAGCCTGCGCTAATGCCGCGATGCCGGTCTGGCTCAGAATCTCGTACTTCGACATGTTCGAAGTTGCCGAGGCGTAGTCGGTTGCCTGCACCGCGTTTTGCGCTGAAACCACGTTCTCCTGCTGCGTGCTCATCACCTGGCTGAGCGAGTTGAGAGTATTGATCTGGGCGCCGATGTAGCCGTCCATCGAGGCCACGTCGCTGATGGCCACATTCAGTTCGTTGAGCGCGACTTCAGCATTCACCTGCGAGGTCAGGTCGGTGGTGCTCAGGTTGGAACCGGCGCCGTCGGAGTAGCTGGTTGTGGCCACGCCTCCGGAGCCGTTGTTGTCCGCATCCATGCCCTCGTTGAGCGCGCCGCCGCCCGTGGATGTATCGATAATGGAGCCGGTCAAGCCCATGCCGTAGTACGCGGACAGGCCCACTGCCGGGGTGTCCTGCACCTGGGTCACCGCGTCCGCGCCATCGGCGATAGTCTGCGCGAAGGTCGCGCCTTCCGAGGCGGAGCTGGTGGATACCATCGTCAGGGTCGTGTTTCCCCCCGACGAGTTAGCGGTTGCACTAATGCCCAGGCCAGATTGCGTGATGGCGGCTGCCAACTGCGCCATGGTGTCGCCCGTGGCAGCGAACGTCGTGCCGTCGATGACCAGACTGCCCGCGGTCAAGGCGTCGGCGCCGGCGTCGCCGGTCACAGTCACAGTGCCGATCTGGTTCTGGTTGGCGACGTTGGTCGTCGCAGCTACCCCGCCTGCGCCCACAGTCACCGTGGAGCTGAAAGCGTCGGACGCGTTGGCGGCCCTGAAGGTGAGGATCTTCCCGGTGCTGTCGACCGAGGCCGTAACACCGTAATTGCCGGCGTTGATGGTCGCCGCCAGATCGGCGGCATTATCGGTCTTATTCAAGGTCCCCAGCGTAATGGCCGGGTTGGAGCCGATGCTGAGCGTACCGCCCGTGTATGCCTGGTTGGCGTTGCCGGTGGTGATGGTGCCGATCGTGTTAGTGAATGACCCGCTGGCGATTGGGGTACCGGTCAAAGTGATCGCGCCCGCCGACGCGGTCATGTTGGTGCTCGACACGGTCACAGCCGGGTTGGCGGACGTGAGTGTAAGCAGCGTATTCGACGCGTGACCGTCGAGATATCCAGAGGTATTCACAGAAGCCGTGACACCATAGCCGGCGGCATTGATGGTGGCCGCCAGGTTTGCCAGCGTGTCCGTTGAGTTGGCGGTCCCAAGGGCGATGATGTGGGTTTTGCCGTCGGACCCGACAATCGAAAGGGTGCCGCCGGTGAGCGTGTCCGCAGCCGCGGCGATCGTGAGGGTGCCCACTTCGCCGGCGCCATTGGTTCCGGTGCCTAAGCCGTTGCCGGCGACAATGATGCCGGTGTCGGTGCCGCCGCCGCCAGAATTATTCGCCGCTGTGGCTGCGCTCGCCGCGGCCGTGCCCGCCTGGGCTGCGGTGCCAAAGCTCGCGCTCAGTCCCAGGCCCGAGCCGTTGATGGCGTTGATCAGGCCCTGGGCAGTGTTTGCATAATTCGTGCCCGTACCCACCGTGATGTTCGCCGTCGCCGGCGTTACAGTCCCGCTCGATCCCCTGGCAAGGTAGTTCACCGTGATCGTGGTTGAGCCACTTGCATTCAAGCTGTCGGTGGCCGAGGCATTCGTCCCGCCTTTGGAGAGATCGATGAACACGTTGCTCTGCCCGCTGGAGTAGGACATCGCGCCGCCCGTGTCGCCCACGCTCGAAGAGGACAAACTGCGAATGAAAAGGTCGTCCACTGAGGAGCCGGCCTGCGAGGAATCGCCGGTGTAAATGGCGACCGTGGAGTTGTTGAAGACCTGCTCCTGGTTGTAGGTGGTCGTCGATCCAATATTGTTGATCTCGGCCAGGATCGATTGATACTCCTGGTTCGCTGCCCCCTCCTGGGTCGAATTGAGGGTTCCGTTCGAGGCTTCGGCGGCCAGCGTAATGGCGCGGTCCAGCAGGCTCGTCACCTGCGAGAGCGCGCCGTCGGCCACCTGCATCAGTCCCACGCCTTCCGTGGCGTTGGTCTCAGACTGCGTGAGCGCAACAGAGTTTGCCTCCAGCCCGTTGACCAGCGAAAGGCCGGCGGCGTCATCCGCTCCGGAGTTGATGCGCGACCCCGACGACAACTGCTGCAACACCGTCTGCAGGCTGGCGTTCGTGTTGTTGAGGTTGTTCTCAGCGTAGATTGCGGACAGATTATTCAAAACACCGAGGGCCATGGGATCAACTCCTTCTCGGATGCCCTGCGG
>JBEKWT010000368.1:0-3457 GCA_049512795.1 Occallatibacter sp. | reverse complement strand
AGCCTCATCACTGGCATCCACAATGAGGACACGATTGAGCAGTACCGCGACAGCGGCCGCAAGCTCGGCCGGCTGCTTTATCAGGGCCGTTGGTTTGACTCCCAGGCAATCATGCTCCGTGAATCCGCCCAGCGCTGGGTCGCCAAACCCATCACCGGCGAGGTCACGCTCGAGTTGCGCCGCGGCAACGACTACTCCATCCTCAACACCGAGTCGCCCAACCTCACCTTCCACCCCGAGCGTCTCAGCATGGAGAAGACTGAATCCACTTTCTCCCCGCGCGACCGCATCGGCCAATTGACCATGCGCAACCTCGACATTACCGACACCCGGGAGAAGCTCGTCACATACGCCAAAGCCGGCCTCCTCACGCTCAGCAAAGGCAGCGAAATGCCTCAGCTCAACAGCGTCAATGAGAAGGACTAGCATGAGGTACGCTTAAAGCAATGTTCAACGAACAGCAGTCCGGGAAGATGTGGTCGGGCCGGTTTCGCGAGCCACTTGACGCTGAATTCGAAGCGTGGCAGCGCTCGATCGTCTTTGACTGGCGGCTTCTCGATGAAGAAATAGCCGCCAGCAAGGCGCACGCGTCTGCTCTCTCCGCGGCAGGAATCTTGTCCAAAGCTGAAACAACGGAGTTGCGCGCAGCGCTCGATGCGATTGCTGCGGAATTCAGTTCGGACGCGGGCAAGGCGCGGGTGCGCGATCATGCGACCGCGGAGGACATTCATCACTTCGTCGAGCTCAAGCTTGTAGATCGGATCGGAGAGCTTGGTCTCAAGCTGCACACCGGCCGCAGCCGCAACGAGCAGATCGCCACGGACCTGCGCCTCTATGTGCGCGCTCAAATCGAACTCGTGGTCGACGGCCTGGCCGCATGGGCCAGCGCGCTGGTCGAACAGGGGCGCGCAGCCGGCGAGGCAGTCATGCCCAGCTATACGCATCTGCAGCGCGCGGAGCCTGTTCTGGTTGCGCATTGGCTGCTGGCCTATGTGGAGATGGCGCTGCGCGATGCGGATCGCCTTCTGGATTGTGCGGCGCGGCTCAACTTCTGTCCGCTGGGATCGGGAGCAGTGGCTGGAGCGACCTTGCCGCTCGACCGGACAATCGCGGCGCGCGAGCTCGGCTTCAGAGCGCCCACTGCCAATTCGATCGACGCGACGAGCGATCGTGACTTCATCTTCGAATACCTCAACGCGCTCACGTTCGTCGGCCTGCACCTGAGCCGGTTCGCAGAAGAAATCACGCTGTTTGCCACAGCCGAGTTTGGCTTCGTCACTCTGCCGGAGGCCTTTTCCACCGGATCGAGCGCAATGCCGCAGAAGAAAAATCCGGATCTGACCGAGTTGATCCGCGCCAAAGTTGGGCGCATTCACGGCGCGGCGAACGCTGTGGCGATGCAGCTCAAAGGGCTGCCGTTGGCCTACAATAAAGACATGCAGGAGACCCAGGAGCCGGCCTTTTCCGTTGGCTTCGTACCGCAAATGCTGAATCTCGTTGCGCGGTTCACAGCTGCATTGGAATTCAATCGCGAGCGTATGAACCAGGCGGCGCGGTTGGGCTACATGAATGCGATGGCCGCGGCCACTTACCTGGTTCACAAGGGCGTTCCCTTCCGTTCAGCTCACGAGAAAGTCGGTCGGGCCGTTCGCTTTGCCATCGAAAAGGGCGTCGAACTGGACGGCCTTACCATCGGCGAGCTGCGCCAGTTTGGCGAAGACTTCGGCGAGGATTTTTTCGCTGCGATCAAGCTTGACGCTACGCTGGATTGTCATGACGTGATCGGAGGTACCGCGCACGAGCGCGTGCACAAGGCACTGGATCGCGCGGAAGAGTGGATCGCCGCGTTCGCCAATCACAATTTTGCGGAGGCAATTCATGCAGGTTCGTAAAGCGCTTCTGCACGATGCCTCAAACATCTACGATCTTGTGAACTCGCTCTCCGGCGACGGAACGCTGCTCAAACGCCCCTTCGCCGAAATTTGCGAGAATATTCGCGACTTCACCGTCGCTGAATCCGACGGCGGCGTATTTCTCGGCTGCGGAGCGCTGCACCTCTACGGCCCGCATCTCTGCGAGGTGCGCTCCATCGTAGTCAAGCCTGAAGGTAAGGGCCAAGGCGCCGGCGGCAGCATTTTGAAAGCGCTGATCGAAGAGGCCGAAACGCACGGCGTCCAGTCGGTGTGTCTGTTCACGCGCATTCCCGATTTCTTCTTCAAGTACGGCTTCCGCACCGTGGAAGACAAATCGGAGTTGCCGGACAAGATCTTCAAGGACTGCCAAATGTGTCCGCGCCTGCACCGCTGCGACGAAGTGGCCATGGTTCGCGGGCGCATCCCACGCATGTCGATCCTTGGGCCCCGCGACGAAGCGCAGGAACTGGTGCGGCTATCCGGCTGATTCGCGTCTGAGAATCGCCGCCGCTACCACGGCTTGCCCGTAGCTCAACCCTCCATCGCCCGGGCTTACCCGCATGTGCTGAAAAACCTCGAATCCCTTCGCCTCAAGCCCAGTGCGCAGCAATCGCGCCAGCCGCCGGTTGTGCACGCAGCCGCCCGAGAGTGCCACCTGGCGAATCCCCGTGGCGTCTTTGGCCAAAACTGCTGCGCTTACGAAGGCCCGAGCGACGCCGGCATGAAAGCGCGCGGCGATATGAGATTTGCCCACTCCAGGGCGCAGATCGCTCAGCAGTTCGCGCCACAGCGGAGCGGCGGAGATGCGCGCGGGCTCGCGGGCGGTCCAGTCTCCGCCGTGAACCTCAAACGGGTAGCTGGATTCGAACACGTACGGCTCGTCGATGGCGACGCCTTCGAGTTCAATCGCGGCCTGCGCCTCGTAATCGACCACGCCGCGGCCCAACACGACTGCGGCGACTGCATCGAATAGTCTGCCGAGGCTGGAGGTGAGCGGTGTATTCACGCCGCGCTCGATCATGCGGGCGAGCACGTGCGCGTCCTGCGGCGTCATGTTCAAGAGCGCCGGAATCTCCGGCGATTCGATGTCGAAGCCGGCGGCATGCAGATGGCCCAGCGCCATGCGACCCGGCTCGCGAATCGCGGCCTCGCCGCCGGGCATGGGCACATAGTCGAGGTGCGCAAAGCGTCCGAAACTGCCCGGATCGGGGCCGTCCAATTGCACGATCAGCACTTCCCCGCCCCAAATACGACCGTCGGCGCGGCCGTCCATGCCGTAGCCGGTGCCGTCGAGCGCGAGGCCGATCACCGGCCCCGAGATCGAGTGCTCGGCCATGCAGCCGGCGATGTGCGCGTGGTGATGCTGCACGGCGATGAGGCGCTGTCCACGTTCCCCGGCCCATTCCTTTGCCCATGACGTCGACAGATAGCCCGGGTGCAGGTCGTGGACCACGGTCTCCGGCTCGATCTCGAAGGTGTGCATCAGGTGAGCGAGCGACTCGCGGAAGAAATCGAGGCCGGTGAGATTTTCGAGGTCGCCGAGG
>JBEKWT010000367.1:0-6015 GCA_049512795.1 Occallatibacter sp. | reverse complement strand
CAGCGCGACACGCTGAACACGGGATTCACGGCAAATTTGCCGGCGCACACGTGGTTCGCGACGAACGTGTACTACGGGTCGGGATTTACGAACGGGCTGGCTGGCGCGAAGGAGGGGCCGTACAACGGGCCGTACCTGCCGGTGCACACGACGTTCGACTCGTCGATCGGGCACTCGCTGGGCGAAAACTGGAAGGTGTCGGCGACGGTGATCAACGCGACCAACCATCGCGTGCTGCAGGACAACTCAATCACGATCGGAGGATTTCACTGGAACGATCCGCGGATGTTTGCGGTGGAGGCGCGGTACAGGTTCAAGTTCTAGGAGGGCAGCGAAGTTAGCAAGTCAGCAAGTCGGCGAGTTAGCGCCCGCTCCCACCCTAGCGGCAAAGACAAATGCGCCGCGAGGGTGGGGCACCCAACCTGTTAGCAAGCCGACGATCAGGAGTCGACATTGAACAGCCCAGGGAGGGCTTCTCCGGCTTTGCCTTCGACGATGTGGGTGAAGGCGGAGGCGTTGAGCGGCGGCTCGGGACCGATGTAGACGGTTTGTGCGCCGGATTGGCGGGCCCAATTGACGAAGCCTGCCGCGGGATAGACGTTGCCCGATGTGCCGATGACGATCATCAGCGTGGATTGGGCGATCTCGCGCTCGATGCGCGGCATTTCAAGGGGAATCTCGCCGAAGAAGACGATGTGCGGGCGCAGGCGGCCGCCGCAGGCGCAGCGGCTGACTTCGTCGAGGCTCGCGTAGACGGCGCGGTCTTCAATGGGCGGGCGGCCGCACTCGCGCTCGCAGCGCGCCTTAGCCAGCTCGCCGTGCATGTGGACGAGATTTTTCGATCCGGCGCGCTCGTGCAGATCGTCGACGTTTTGCGTACAGAGAAAGTAGCGACCGGGAAGCTGCGCTTCGAGCTCGGCGAGCGCGATGTGGGCGGGGTTGGGATTCGCTTTACTGCCTTGCGCGCGGCGCGCGGAGTAGAACGCCCAGACTCCGGCGGGATCGCGACGCCAGGCGTCGGGCGTGCAGACGTCTTCGACGCGAAAACCGGCCCACAGGCCGTCTGAGGCGCGAAAGGTTGGCAGTCCGCTTTCGGCGCTGATGCCCGCGCCGGTGAGGACGAAGACGCGGTCGGTGGGCTTGATGAAGATTTGCGACATTTAGTTTCCAGCTTCCAGTTTCTATTTTCGAAGCGCCATCGGAGATTTTGTTCCGCGCTCAACGCGCTGCGAGCCAGCGCGGCCAGCTAGTGTGGCGCCTCATAAATTCGTGGAATAAGCAGCAAAAAGCAACCGCAGGTCTTTCGACGCCGTTTGGCCAAGAGCCGCCAAACTCCGCTCAAGATGACAGGTCACTTACGATGCGAACTTCAGAGACAGGACACTAACGGCTAGGCGCTAGCAGCTAGAAGCTGCTCTTACGGCACCAGCAAAACCTTCCCGGTGGTTTTGCGTTCTTCCATATCGATCTGGGCCTGGGCGGCATCGGCCAGCGGATAGGTGTACTCGGTGCGAAGTTTGAGCTCGCCTTTGGCGGCCCAGCCGAGCACGTCGCCGGCGCGCCACTCGAGCTCGGCACGCGTTGCGATGTAGTGCCAGAGCGTGGGCCGGGTGAGAAAAAGCGAACCTTTGCTGTTGAGCAGGCTGGGATCGAAGGGCGGAACGGGGCCGCTGGACGCACCAAACAGCGCCATGAGCCCACGAGGATGCAGGCAGTTGAGACTCTTGTCGAAGGTGGTCTTGCCCACCGAGTCGTAAACGACGTCGACGCCCTTGCCGCCGGTGAGGCGCTTGACTTCGGTTTCGAAATCCTGCTCGGTGTAGAGAATCACGTCGGATGCGCCGGCCTCGCGCGAGAGCTCGGCCTTGGCCTTGGTGGAGACGGTGGTGATAACGCGCGCGCCGATGCGAGCGGCGATCTGCGTGAGGAGCAGGCCGACACCGCCCGCACCGGCGTGGACCAGCGCGGTATCGCCCTTCTTGAGCGGATAGGTGGAGAAAGCAAGATAGTGCGCGGTCATGCCCTGCAACAAAGCGGCAGCCGCCTGCTCCAGACTTAGGCCTTCGGGAATCTTGACCAGTTGGGCGGCAGGAACGAGTGCGTACTCGGCGTAGCTCCCGATGATGCTGACGGACGCGACGGCGTCGCCCGCTTTGAATCCGTTGACACCGGGGCCAAGCTCTTCCACGGTGCCCGCGGCTTCGCTGCCGGGAATCATGGGGAACGATGCTTTGTAGACGCCCTTGCGGAAATAGATCTCGATAAAGTTGACGCCAGTTGCCTCGATGCGGATGAGAACCTGGCCGGCTTCGGGTTGGGGGATGGGCAGGTCGGCGAGCTCGAGAGCTTCGGGTCCGCCTGCGGACTGGATCCTGATGGCTTTCATGTCAGGGTTAAGAATGAACCCTGGGGGCGGATTACTGCAAGGAAATAGGAGGAGGGAATCCCTTTCGCTGGCTAGAGGGTGTCGTCTTTGCTCTCGGAGAGTAAGGTCCGCTCGTCGGCGGATTCCAGCCGCACCAGGCGATCGACGGTGTAGGACGTAGAACGCTGGTTACTGTAATGGTGGCGCACCTGCAGCTCGCCGAGCAGGCCGAGAGCCAGCAACTGGACGCCGCAGACGATGAGGACCGAAGCGATGACGAACATCGGCCCGTGCTGCTGCATTAAATCCATGTGGGGATTGGCCAGTTTCAGTCCCAGCAGGACCGCGGCCATGATGCTGCCAACAAGCATGGCCAGAATTCCGCACCCGCCGAAGAAGTGCAACGGCCGGCTCATGTGCTTGAGCAGGAAACGAATGGTCATCAGGTCAAAGAAGACCTGCACGGTGCGGCCCAGGCCGTAATGACTCCTGCCGCGCACTCGCTTCAGATTGCGGATGGGAATCTCGCAAATGGATGCGCCGTGAAAACTGGCGAGGGCGGGAATGAAGCGATGCATCTCGCCATAGAGGGGAATATTCTGGATGACTTCGCGGCGATAGGCTTTGAAGGTGGTGCCGAAATCGTGTATGGGAACGCCGGAGAGGCGCGCCATGATCCAGTTGGCGCAGGCGGAGGGAACGCGGCGAAAGATGAAATTGTCGATGCGTACCTTGCGCCAGCCGGAGACGACGTCGTAGCCTTCGTCGAGTTTTTCAAGAAAAGCGGGAATGTCGTTGGGATCGTGCTGCAGATCGCCGTCCATGGCAAGAATAAAGTCGCCCGAGGCGTGGTCAAAGCCGGCAGCCAGGGCAGAGGTCTGGCCGAAGTTGCGACGCAGCTTGACGACCAAAACGCGGCTGTCAACGGCGGCGACCTCCTCAAGGAGCTTGTAGGTACGGTCGTTCGACCCGTCGTCGACCCGACCAGAATCAGCTCAAAGGATTCGTCCGTTTGTTCCATGACTTGCTTGAGCCGCGCATACAGGATGGTTACGTTCTCTTCTTCGTTGTGGAAGGGAACAACGATCGAGTATTTCGCCATAATGCTCCTTTAGACGCTTCGGGTACGCGACGGATGTATGGGCAATCCCTTAAAGCGAGACGGATGCAGCTTGCGCCCGGATCGAGAACCTGGGGCGGAGAGAGGAACCACCGGCACTGCCGGCCTGGGAACTACGGCTGCGCCTCCAATTCGCCGAGCATCGTCTGCATCTCATTGAGGGCATGGCTATTACCGCTGCGTGCAGCGCAAGCGACACCGGCTTTGAGCCTTTCGATCGCCTGTTGCTTTCTGCCCGCACCCGCCAACGTCTGCGCGGACATGAAGTAGCCAGCAGTGTAATCCGGATCGTTGGCCAGGAGCTCATCAAATTCTGCGATCGCAAGGCTGGTTTCGCCACGGCTCGCCAGTTCCATGGCGATCCCGTATCGGGCAAAGCTGTTTCCTGGGTCAAGCGCGAGAATCTCTTTCAATCCTGCAATTTTATCCATCTGGCCTGTGACCGGGCCGATTTCTGTCGATCGGACCGAGGGGGATTTGCGGTTTTGGCGCGGATTGCCCAAACTGGAACAAGAGAGATGTGCAAGAATTCAGAACCGAGGCCGCCGCAGGTTGTATTTTAACTGGCGAGCGATGAAGACGGCAAAAAGAAGCAGTGGAAATGGAGAAAGCATGAGCAGCCCGGATCTCCACCCGAAAGTCGAGCTCCACCCCAAGGTGCGCACGGTCGCGAGCACGCAGTCAGAGAAGACTGAGATTGTGCTGCCCAACGACACCAACATGCTGGGCCATCTGCTGGGCGGGCGGCTGATGCACTTCATCGACCTGACCGCGGCGATGGCGGCGTACAGGCACTCACGCACCAACGTGGTGACGGCGGCGATGGACCATATCGACTTCATCCGGCCGGTTCACCTGGGCGATCTGGTCACGCTGAAGTCGAGCGTGAACCGGGCGTTTACGAGCTCGATGGAAGTGGGCGTGAAGGTGTGGGCGGAGAACACGCGAACCGGAGAAGTGGCTCATGTGGCCAGCGCGTACCTGGTGTTTGTGGCCATGGACGAGCAGGGACGAGTGCAGAGGGTTCCGCAGTTGAAGCCGGAGACGCCGAATGAAGTTCGCCGGTACGAAGACGCGCTGCGCCGCCGGGAGCACCGCGAGCGCGAGAGCGTGCGGCGTACCGAGGGCAAGCTGGCCGTAGCGGCGCTGGCGGAAGCGGAAGAGAAACGCTGACGGGGCCGGCGCTCGAAGTGAAACTACGCTGCGCGATCTCGAAAACAATGCGGCGTCCGAACTATAGAGATAAGGAGCAACGAAAACGATGGCTCATTCCCATGCCATGCCTTCGCCGGTCGCATTGCCCGGCGTTTCGAAGATTGTCGCAGTGGGTTCGGGTAAGGGCGGCGTGGGCAAAACCACGGTGGCCGTGAACCTGGCGATTGCGCTGAGCAAGCTTGGCCAGCGCGTTGGGCTGATGGACGCCGATGTGTACGGGCCCAATGTGCCGCTGATGATGGGCAGCTCACAGCCGCCGAAGGTGGGCGCGGGCAACATCATCGAGCCCAACCTGACGCATGGCCTGAAGACGATTTCGATCGGATACATTTCGCCCGGCGACAAGCCGATGGTGATGCGCGGGCCGATGCTGCACCAGATCATCCGGCAGTTTTTGCAGCAGGTGAACTGGGGCGAGCTGGACTATTTGATCGTCGATCTGCCGCCGGGCACAGGCGACGTGGCGATTTCGCTGGTGCAGACTGTTCCCTTGACCGGCGCAATCGTGGTGTCGACGCCGAGCGACGTGAGCCTTGAAGACGCGCGCAAGGCTCTGGAGATGTTCGCGCAAGTCAATGTAGAGGTGCTGGGAATTGTGGAGAACATGAGCCACTTTACCTGCCCGCACTGCCACCATGAGATCGACATTTTCTCGCGCGGCGGCGCGGAGCGCACGGCCAAGCAGTTCAATGTGCCGTTTCTGGGAGCGATCGAGCTGATTCCGGCCATTCGCGAAGGCGGCGACCGGGGATTGCCGGTAGCGCTTGCCGGGCCGAAGAGCCCGCAGGCAGCAGCGTTTTATACCATCGCGGAAAAAGTGATGGAGCAGGCCGAGAAGGCGGCGGCGGCGACGACGGATGTGATCGAAATCAAGTAGGATCTGCTACCGAGCTCCCGCTGCCTTGCTGCGGCGAAGCCAGGACCGCAGCGCGTCATCGGCTCGGCGCTGCCAGCCAGTTCCGGTGGCGCGAAGCCCTCTTGCGACGTCGGGCGACAGGCGGATGGAGATCGGAACCTTTCTTGGCGTCTTCTGTGGACCGCGCTTGCGCAGCGAGAGAAGGACCTTTTGTTCGGCAACGGGCAACGCGGAAAAGGGCGTAGCATCGGCTGCGTCCGCTGCTGTCAGCTCTCGCACTTCTCCGTCCGCGTCAGTCAATGGTTTGCGCTTTGCCATAGGTCCTTGGCGGGATCGTAGGTGATCGCCACATCTTTATTGTATATGCAATTAGCTTGGCGGGGAATTTAATAAGCGCTATTTTGGCAAGAGCACCGGAAAAACAGAAAAGCGGGGCTTTCGCTCCGCTTTTCCGTTCCC
>JBEKWT010000366.1:0-3479 GCA_049512795.1 Occallatibacter sp. | reverse complement strand
AGGCCGCCCCACCCGCGCCGCTAACCAAATCCGCTCCAACTGCCAAACCCGAGCCGCTTGCGAATGTTGAGCACGTCACCGTCACCGCCTATCGCGCTCCCCTCGGCGTCCTGGAAAGCCCCGTCACCACGCGCCTGCTCACCAGCGAGGCCCTGCGCTCGACCGCGGCCATCACCTTCGATGATCAGTTGCGCACGCTTCCCGGCGTCGAGCTCTTTCGCCGTTCCAGCTCGCTCGTCGCAAATCCAACCTCGCAGGGCATCAGCCTTCGCGCACTTGGTTCCACCTCAGCCAGCCGCACTCTGGTCACGGAAAACGATGTTCCTCTCAACGATCCGCTCGGCGGGTGGATTCACTGGCAGGAGCAGCCTGAGCTTTCCATCCAATCCGTCGAGCTCGTCCGCGGAGGCGTCAGCGATCTCTACGGTTCGAGCGCCATCGGCGGCGTGGTCAACATCATCCCGGCACTCCCTTCATCCAAAAGCATTACGGTACGAAGTACCTTTGGCGGCGAAGGCACGTACGACAACAGCTCGCTTGCCGCGGCTCATGCCGGCTCGTGGAATCTTCTCGCCGCCGGTGGCCTCATCGGCACCGACGGCTACATTCAGGAAGCTCCGTCCCAGCGCGGCCCGGTTGATGTCTCGAGCAACGTTCACAGCCAGAACGCTCTGCTCACCGCCGGTCGCGATCTTCACGATCTCAAGCTCTTCGCGCGCGCCACCGGCTTCAACGAGTCGCGCCACAACGGAACTCCCTACCAGCGGAACGCCACTCGCCTCATCCGCTACAGCACCGGCGCCGATTGGCAAAATGCGCGCAGCACCGCCGTCGCTCTGCGCCTCTACGGATCGGACGAACGCTATCGCCAGACCTTTTCGAGCATTTCGAATCTCCCCAACTTCGGCGACGCGGCGTGCACCTACCGCTGCGGCGAAGTTCCCACGCGCTTCTCCTACGTCCCCGACAACGAGCTCGGCGCGGCAGCGCATTGGAGCCAGCCCTTTGGCGCGGGCCTGTTGCTCGTTGCCGGCGCCGACGCGCACGACGTTCGCGTCTGGGATCGCGAGCAGACCTACGGCAGCTCCGCCGCGCTCACCAACCTCGCCGACCATCAGCGCGATTCGGCCGCATACGCTGAGGCCATGTGGGAGCACAAAGCCTGGACCCTCGTCGCCTCAGGACGCATGGACTGGTTTCAAAACTACGATGGCCACGAAACACAGTGGAACGGGTCCGCCTGGACGCCCACCGCCGCTCAGCCGCCGCAGCGCGATGAGCGCATATTCGACCCGCGCCTCGGCCTCTCGCGCAAACTGTCCGATCACTGGGCGCTCACGGCTTCTGGATTTCGCGCCTTCCGCGCTCCCACCCCCAGCGAGCTCTACCGTTCCACGCAAGTCGGCAACCAGCTCACTCTTCCCAACGGCAATCTCCTCAGCGAGCGCGCCACCGGATGGGAAGCAGGCCTGGCCGCTGAGCGCTCCTGGGGCAGCATTCGCTCCAGCTACTTCCTCACTCAGGTCAACCGCCCCATCGCCGCTCTCACCATCAATCCCAACTCTTCGCCGATCCTGCTCATGCGCGAGAATCTTGGCCAGATCGAGAGCCGTGGCGTCTCTCTCGACTTCGAGCTTGCTCCCCGCTCCTGGCTTGCTGTCGATGGCGGCTACCAGTACGCCCACGCTGTGGTCTCGCGCGGCACGCAGGATCTGGGCGATTGGATTCCCGAGGTTGCCCGCAACATGGCTACGCTCAACCTGCGCGCATCCCGCCCGTCTCTCGGAACCATCAGCCTCGAAAGCCGTCTCAGCGGCCGCCAGTTTGACGACGACGCCAACGCCAATCTCCTTCACGGCTACTTTCGCCTCGATGCCTACGCCTCGCACAAATTCGGCAAGCGCTTATCACATTTCGAACTCTTCGCCGCCGGAGAAAATTTGCTCAACCGTTCCATCGAAGTCTCCAAGACTCCAACGACCACGCTCGGTCAGCCGCGCACCGCCCGCGCCGGTTTTCTTATCCACCTCGGCGCCGGCAGCAAATAGCCAGGCCGCGACACGGCTCTACGCGTCGGCATTCGCGTCCCCCGCTTGCACCTCCGCCAACTTGCGCACTTCCCCTCGCAGACGCAAGTCGGGATTCCTCCCGACTCTTACCAGCAATTCAGGGGGGACTTAGTGCAGATAGTTTGGAGGGCGCGATTTGAATTGTCGCTGTGCGGATAGATTGCGGGAACTGGTGTTTGAACCACGCTACAAAGCGCCAGCCATGAAAGATGTTCAATTTTGACCATCTTCCGTTTTGTCCGGTGGATATCCGGTGGATAATTGGCCGCACCTGGAGTCGCGCCCGAAGAGTGTTATGCGGCGGAGGTGTTCAAAACTGACCATCATCGCGGGCCGAAATGCGGTAAAAACCCGAAATGGCCAATGATCCTTCGCTCGATTTCGATTGTCCTGCTTGCGGAGCGTTTTCGAAAGAAAAGTGCTTCAACCTGGTCGGAAATATCCGCTTTGAGTCTCACGTTGAGCGCAAGTGGATCGCCCAGGGTCACCGCCCGGAGCGTCCGCCTCAAGGAGAAGCCCCTGCGCCGTCAGTCGTGTCATAGAGCACGGTATCTGCGAACCGTGATCTGCCCATTGCCCCCACTGATAACTAACAACTGATAACTAACAACTGATAACTGACAACTGGCAACTGTCAAATAGAATGACTCCGTGCCTCCGCTCTACCAGTTCCTCGCCGCAACCGCCGACGGCGGCCGTCGCGGTCGTCTCCTCCTGCCCCATCAAACCGTCGAAACGCCGGTCTTCATGCCCGTCGGCACGCAGGGCACCGTCAAAGCCGTCCCCCAGGACACGCTCGAATCCCTCGGCGTCGAAATCATCCTCGGCAACACTTACCACCTCTATCTGCGCCCCGGCCACGAGCCCATCCGCCGCATGGGCGGCTTGCATCGCTTCATCAGTTGGCCGCGCGCCATCCTCACTGACTCCGGCGGATTCCAGGTCTTCTCCCTCAACGCCCTCCGCAAAGTCACCGCCGACGGCGTCCAATTCCGCTCCCACCTCGACGGCAGCTCGCATTTCTTCACCCCCGAGCACTCCATCGACGTGCAAATCGCTCTCGGCGCAGACATCGTCATGGCCTTCGACGAGTGCACCGAGTATCCCGCCACTCGCGCCCGCGCCGAAGAAAGCCTCCGCCTCACTATGGCCTGGGCCCAACGCTCACTCGATCACTTCCGCGCTCATTGCGATGAGGTTCCCTGGCGCGACCAAACTGAGCACGTACAAGGGGTGCCCCAGGTCCCGCCTTTGGGACCTGGGATAGCACAAACCCCAATCGGCTGGGTGCCCCAGGTCCCTCGCACTTGGGGACCGGGGACAGCGCAAACCCCAACAGGCGGGCAACCGGGGAGTGATCCTTCACACCCGGAACAATGGGTGCCCCGGGTCTCGATTTTGAGACCTGGG
>JBEKWT010000365.1:0-3486 GCA_049512795.1 Occallatibacter sp. | reverse complement strand
TGCTGGAGCAAGCTGGTGGCCCTGGACACGTTGCCGGCCTGGTACTGGTTGATGCTCAACTCCGTCATCTGTTGTACGAGCTGCGCATAAAGGAAGGCTTGCTCGCGCGGCTGGGCCTGGCTGGCGCGGACTTCAAGCGCATCAAGCGTTTGCTGGTCGGGGAGGGAACTATCGGGAGCGGCAGCGTGAGTATAGCCAACGTTCAGGCTGAGGGTGAGGAAGACGGCGATGGGAACCACAGTCCGCATAGGGGAACTCCTCTGACGCGGTTCTGCCCCCGAATTGTGACTATAGTACGCACATTGCACAACGAACCGCAAGTTCTAAGATGCAGAATTTCGATGGAGTGAAAACCACCTGTACCGAAACGGAGGTGAATTCTTTTGGATTTCCAAGGCCGAGGGCGGGCGGGACGGTCTATTTTTCGAGGATTTGAAGCCGCTGGCGGGCCTGCCACTCCTGGTCGGGATACTTGCCGGCGGAGGCCGTGAGAAAGCGGTGATAGTAGGCGGCGGCCTGGGATTTTTGGTGCAGCGAATCGTATGCGGTGGCCCAAAGGAAAAGGGTTGAGGGGATCTCTGGCAGATAGCGTGAGCGCATGGTCAGCGCGTGGAGGGTGACGTCAGGATGGCCCGTTTTGGAAGCGGTAAAGGCCAGACCGCTCCAGCCGTCGACGTTTGCCGGATCCAGTTGCGTCGCCTTGTCGAAGACCGGGTAGGCTTGCCCGGGCTGGCCCAGGTGAACGAGATTCTGGCCGTGGGCGACGAGCAGATCGGGATCGTTGGGGTTTGCGGCGAGGAGATGGAGGAAGAGCTGGTCGGAGCCGGCATAGTCGGCGGCATCGGCGAGGACGGCGGCCAACATATGCGTGATGGCGGGGTCATCGGGGTGGGCGGCGTGGAGCTTTTGGAGGAGCGGGAGGGCCTCGGCTTTGTCCTGATCGGCGAGCACGGTGGCGAGCTGTGCGGTGAGCGTGGTGTCATCGGGATTTTTGGCGAGGGCGGCGCGCAGGAGGGTCTCGGCGCCCGAGTAGTCTTTGCGCAGGATGAGCAGATGGGCGAGGCCGGCGGTGGCAGGCGCGGATTGCGGATCTTTCAAGAGGACGCGGCGATAGGCGGCTGCGGCGGCTTCAAACTGGCCGGTCTTTTCGGCGAGCTCGGCGGCGAGCAGCGTGTCGGATGATGTTTCCGGAGTCAGCTTGAGAGCTTCAAGCAGGTCATTCGAGGCTGCGGCGGGGTCGGAGTCGCGATCGATACGGGCAATTGCGCGCCAGGCGCGAGCCTTGAGCACAGGATCGGCCGCGCCGGGATCGAGAGTGGTGGCAATGACCAGTTCGGGACGGGCATCGGAGAGCTTGTTCTGGCGGGCGAGAAGCAGGCCAAGAGAGATGTGAGCCTCGAAGGAGTTGGGATCGGCGGCGATGGCGCGACGGTAGAGAGCAGCGGCGTCGTCGAGACGATCCTGCTCATCGGCAACGTAGCCGGCGTCGAAGAGAGCGCGCGCATCGGCGGGATGGGCGGCAAGGTACGGGTCGAGTTTGGCTTCAGCTGATTTCCAGTCGGACGCGGCGATGGCGGCTTCAGCGGCGGCGACTTCGGCGGGGATGGGCTGCCGAGTCGGGGCTGTGGCTTTGCTGGTGGACGAGGGGGTTGAGCTCGCTGACGGAGGCGTGGAGCCGGTGGACGATGAGGAAGACGATGAGGAGCCTTGGGCGAAGGCTGGCGTCAAGTGGAGAACGAGAGCCGCGAACAGGGCGAAAAGAGCGAAACGGAACACGAATTCCCTCAAAGATCAGTTTATCGGGCGGAGCCCGACCGGAACGGCTGAGTTTTGGACGCGCCGGTGGGCTGGAGCGAACCGGGCACGGATCGCGGGAGCGAGCAAAAGTGAACAGACCGGCACGCGCAAAAGGGTCAAAGTCACACAACGAGGTGGGCTATGCCCAAGCAATTTGAAAACCCGGAGGCCGTAGAACTGGAAGATGAGACGGCTGCGGAGGAATCGGCGGACGAGAAGATAGAACACGTGGCCGAAAAAGCCGCGAGGAAAAGCACAAAGACGGAGCAAGAGTACGACAAGGAACACAACATATTTACAATCTGACCGGCATTGCGGGACATTCAATCCAGAACGAGGGGAGAGATGGAACCGGCATGTGCCAGAGAATTCGGGCCAATTCTATGATTATCGAAGTGATGAACCATATTCCGCTTAACTCGGCTTACCTTTGCCAGGACTGCAACGCAGTAGGCAATAGCTCGATGCGATGTCCGGCGTGCGCGTCGCAGGCTTTGCTGGGACTGGCGGGAGTGTTTGACCGCGAAGAATGGAACAGGGAGTCGATTCTCTCGATGATTCCGGGGCTGGCTGCTCGACAGCTGTGGATGATGGATTGAAGCGATGAGGCTGTATTGTCAGGTAGTTCCGGACAAACATATGACTGAGGCCGGCTATGGGATTTGGCAAATTGGTTGATCCCAAGAATGAATTTGGGAGAACCATTTGCATCGGCGCTGCATCTATATTGAGCATGAGCAAACAATCTGAGGGACCGGAACCACAATTCGAGAATCCTGAAGAGTCGAAGGTAGAAGACGAAACAATCTCCAAAGCCACACCGAGAAAGCAAATGGATCGCGTGGCAGAAGAGCTTGCCGAGAAGTCTTCAAAGGTCGAGAAGAATGCCGACATAGCCCGACCTATCTTCTCAAAATAACGGGCTCTTTTGGGGAGTTTAGATCCGGGGCGTCGGCAGAGGAATTAACTTTCTGGGCCGAAAGCACGGGACTTGGCCGCAGCCTCGGCCGAGATGCAACAGGTCCGTGTGCCGCCGAGATATAGAGGCCTGGGCTCGGGCGCAGCAGGCAAGAGCGCGATGGGTTGGCTCGAAATCCCGATTCGTTGTGAATGCAACTTGGAGTAATCGCCCAGCATCTACTAGGCATGCTGGGTGCGCGGCGGGCTATGAGATTTCCTTTGTATGCGCTCCTGCCGACGATCAATCTGTTCGAGGTGAACCTATGAAATTCACTTCCATGCAGCATATCCCCTTGTCGTCTGCTTACCTGTGCCCTGACTGCAACTGCATCGGCAACTGCGCGGAGCATTGCCCAGTGTGCGCATCGCCAATCCTGCTGGCACTCGCCAATGTTCTTGACCGCGAGGTGGAGAACGAAGCGATCCAATACGCAGGCAGAAGCGCCCTGGCGGCATAGATCATCTGCACCGGACCGATCCAGCGCTGCGCCCAGGTGCGGTTGCGGGCGCTTGGCTATCGGCCTATACCCTCCGGGAGGGTTGCCGAGCAATTTATAATTAAGATGCACGGTTGCGTCCCAAGGCTCGCAGAGAGCACTGTGGCGCGGCCGGAAGACTTTGCTGGGCAGATTCAGAGTTAATGTGCCGTCTGTGGATTCGTACGGAGCGTCTTTTTCTCGGTGAAAAAGGCGCTGGACTGCATCGATTCTCCATACAGCAACTCTGAAT
>JBEKWT010000364.1:0-3487 GCA_049512795.1 Occallatibacter sp. | reverse complement strand
CTGGGCAACGATAGCGGGCTTTGGCGTTCGACCGACGCCATCGGTGAGACAGGATCACCCTGCGCGGCAACCGACTCCTCGCACTTTCAGAACCTGAACGGCGCCCTGGGATCGCTGGCAGAGGTGGTGAGCCTGCCTTCCGTTTTGACCTCGCAGTTCAGCTTGCTGGCTGGTCTGGGCGTGAATGGAACCGCGGGCGTGAAAAGTTCTGTCGTCACCGTGGACTGGCCCCAGATTCTCTCCGGCTATGGCGGCCCAGTGGCCATCGACCCCGGCAGCAACCGCAATTGGTACGTGAACAACCAGATGGGAGTCGCCATCTACCGGTGCTCCCAAGCGGCTCTGTGCACGCCCGCAGACTTCGGCATAAGCCCGGCGGTAACCTCCGCGGACGTTGGCGGCGACGGTGACACCATGCCCACGCCGGCGCCGTTTCTGGTCGATCCTGCCGATAGCGATCAGTTGCTCATCGGTACCTGCCGGGTTTGGCGCGGCCCGGCCAACGGTGTGGGCTGGAACGCAGGCAACGCGATCAGCCCGATCCTGGATAGCGGAGCCATCGGCGCTCCCTGCAATGGCGATGGACTCATCCGGGTCATGGCCGCCATGCTGCTCCCCACCGGCAGCGAAGTCATCGATGTGGGCATGTATGGCGCCGCCAGCAATGGCGCCAACCTGCCTGGCCATATTCTCCGCGCGGTCTTCGATCCTTCCTCCAGCGCTGCGCTCGTGTGGCAGGATCTCACGCTGAATCCCGTCCTCAACGACACCTTCCCGCTGAATTCAGAAAACTTCGATATCTCCAGCGTCACCATCGATCCTCACGATCCAACCGGCAACACGGTGTATCTAACCCTGGCTGGAATGGAAGGCGCGGCGGAAAAAATCCAAGTCGTATACCGCTCAACCAACGGAGGCGCGACCTGGACCGGCATCACGGCGAACCTGCCTCTCGCTCCCGCCAACAGTCTTGCCATCGACCCGCAAAATGCGAATACGATCTACGTAGCTACGGATCAAGGCGTGTACTTCACCACGCAGGTTGCTGAGTGCGTGCAATTGACCTCCAACTGCTGGTCGGTGTTTGGCTCGGGATTGCCCGCCGCTCCGGCCGTGGCCCTCAGCGCCATTTCCGGCTTGTCTTCCGCGCCGGTGCTGGTTGCCGGTACGTATGGGCGCGGAATCTGGCAGACCCCGCTATGGAGCGCGGGGACGAGCCTGGCCGCCGCAGCCGCCACCCCTTCGTCGCTCGCCTTTCCCAGCCAGGTCTTCAACACAGCCAGCAGTTCGCTCACCGTCACCCTTGCAAACACCGGCAGCCTCGCGCTCACACCCACGTCGATCGCGATGGACGGGAACTTCAGCGAGACCGACAACTGCGTGAATGCGACCGTCGCCGCGGGTGCAAGCTGCGCTATCCAGGTGACGTTCACGCCGCAAGCCACGGGGCCTCTGAGCGGCGAAATGACGATCTACGCCAACGTCTACGGCGGACAACTGGCAGTCGCCCTCACCGGAACCGGCGCCCCGGCGGGCGTGGTAAGTCTGACCCCGGCCACCGTGATCTTTGGCCAGGTGGAGGTGGGAACGACGTCTGCGCCGCTCTCGGTCACTGCGGCCAACAGTAGCGCGGCAGCGATTCCCATTGGCAGTGTTGTCATCACGCCTCCGTTCGTCCTTTCCAGCAACTCCTGCGGGACAACCAGCCTGGCGGCAAACTCCGATTGCGAGTTGACGTTGGAGTTCGAGCCCACCCAAGCCGGCCCGGCCTCCGGCCTGCTCAGCTTTACCGATGGAGCAGGCACGCAAACCGTGGAACTCCTAGGGACGGGCGCTTCTCCACCCACTGACGTCCTCAATCCCACATCGCTTTCCTTTCCGCCGACGCCGGAAGGCCAGCTTTCTTCCGCGCAGACAGTGACATTCACGAATTCAGGCGGTCTGCCTCTAACTTCGATCGCCATTTCGGCGAGCTCGCAGTTCCAGGAGTCGAACACGTGCGGAACGCAACTGGCGGCCGGTGCGGTCTGCACCATCAGCGCGATCTTCGCTCCTACTCAAACGGGTGCAGTCACGGGCGCGCTCACTATCGGCGATATCCTGCGCTCGCAACCGCAAACTGTGTCGTTGAGCGGAACGGGACTCGGAGCCCCGGCTTTGAGCGTCAATCCCTCCAGCTTGACTTTTACGAACCAGCAGCCCGGCGTGCCCGGCGCGCCGCAAACGGTCACCGTCAGCAACACCGGCGGATCGCCCATGGCGAACGTCGGATTTTCGCTCACCGGCGCCGCCGCCTCCAGCTACTCGATTGCCGCCACTACCTGCGGGGCGCTGCTCGCCAGCGGAAGCAGTTGCACGGCGCAGATTGTCTTCACGCCCGGTGCGACTGGCGCCATCGCGGCCACGCTCGCGGTTTCTTCGTCCACCTCCGGCGTCGCCCCGGTTTCGGTCCCGCTGAATGGTTCCGGAATGCTTTCCTCGGGCCTGACCACTAACCCGGCTCAGATTGCATTTCCCGTCGTGGCTGCAGGCCAGTCCAGCACCGCGCAACCAGTGACCGTCACGAACTCTTCCAGCTACGCCATCAGCGCGGTTTCTCTTGCCGCTGCCGCGCCGTTCAGCGTCACGCAGAACACTTGCACGGGCGGCCTGGCCGCCGGCGCCAACTGCACCGCCTCGGTCGTCTTTCAGCCCAGCGCAGCCGGCTCCGCAACCGGAGCGCTTACTGTGACCTCCTCCGCCGTTGCCACGCCGGCCACCGTGCCGCTCTCGGGCACCGGATTCGATTTCGCCGTGAGCATCACCGGCTCAACGAGCCAGACCGTCGCCGCCGGCCAGCAAGCCAGCTTCACGATGATCGTCGCGCCAATCGGGTCTGGCGGCGCTTTTGCATTCTCCTGCGGCACGCTTCCCACAAATGCGCTCTGCCTCTTCAACCCCTCCACGCAGACGCTCAATGCCGGCGTTCAGGGCACCGTTCTGGTTGAGATCTCTACGGGCAACGGAGCGACGGTTCGGCTTGAAAAACCGGATTTTGCCAGGCCGGATTTTGCCAGGCCAAATGTTGGCGGGCCGAATTTCGCCGCGTCTGTCGCTACCAGGCCGGGTTCCGGCCGTCCCGCCTTCCCGCGCGCTTTGCCTCTGGCCTGCGCGCTGCTTCTCGTGCCGCTCGCATTTTTCAAGCGACGAAAGCTCTTTCTGCTGGTTGTCATGGCAGCAATTTTTGTGGGATGCGTCTCCAGTTGCACCAATTCCGGCGGAGGCACGGGTGGTGGTTCCGGTGGCAATGGCGGCGGCTCCAATACGCCCGTGGGCACATACACGATTCCCGTCAGCGTGACCTCGATGGGCATCACGCATTCATTGAACGTGACCCTGACGGTCGATTAACCATCGGGTGTTTTGCGAACCGATTTGCGATCCGATTTGCGAACATGGAGCGGCTATACTTGAGCTTCGAGACCAAGACCAGAATGTCTGCCAAAGT
>JBEKWT010000363.1:0-3488 GCA_049512795.1 Occallatibacter sp. | reverse complement strand
CCCGCCTCCAGCATCTTGTGCGCCAGGTCCACATCCTCCGGCCTCGGAGCAGTCGAGTACTCAATCCCCCAATGCACGCTTACCACCAGCAGATCGCACTGCGCTCTCGCCGCCTTCACCGCCGCCAGAACCGTCGCCTCATCCGCTCCCGGCGCGCCATTCGCCTCGCCCGGATACGGGTAGAAATTCACGTGCGGTTGATCGTCCTTGTCCGGATTCCGGTTTCCATTCAGCCACCGCGTCATCCCCAGCCAGCCGACCTTGATCCCGTTCGCCTCCGTGATCACCGGCTGCCATGCTTTCGCCGCATCGTCGCTGGTCCCCGCAAACTCCAGGCCCACCTCTTTCAGGTGCTCGCGGCTCTCTACGAACCCCTCCCATCCCTGGTCCATCACATGATTGTTCGCAAACGACACAATCTTGATCCCGCTCGCCTTCAGCGCCTCCGGCAGCTCCACCGGCGCGTTAAACAGAAACGCCTTCGTCCCATGCGAGTGCGTCGGCGCCACCGGCGTCTCCAGGTTCACAAATCCGAAATCCGCGCCCTCAAACACATCTGCCACATTGCTGAACTGCGCCGCCCACCCCGGCTCACCGTCGCCAGCCGCAGCCGCCGACGCCTTCACCGCCTCATGCGGAATCACATCCCCAGCCACGGCAAAACTCACCTGCGCCAGGTCGTGCGGATACGGCGCGACCACCACAGCTGCACTTTGGCCGGATCGATACGCGCTAAGAAGGACCGCCCCAACCGCCAGGCCAACGCACATCGCCACGAGCGTCCGCCAGCGCCTGCGCAAAACGCTGTCCAGCGCTTGCGCCAACTCCCTCATCACCTGCTCCAGCCCATTCCGATCCATTGCCTACCCCATACTCAACACGCCTTCTCAACCCGGCCCGTCTCACCATCCAGAACCGCGATTGGTCCCAGCATACAGCTACCCTTCTGCGCCCGCCCTCAAATCCCCCGCACCCGCATCCGGTTTGCCTACCTCCCGCGAACGCCCGGCCCCTCCCGCTCGTCTATCTTGCAGTTAAGACTGTTACCCTTAATCTGGAGCATTCCTTCGAGGATTCCCGGCTGCGCCCAGGGTGCGCAACCGGCAAGCGCGACCATGGCAGATTTCGTCATCAAGCTGGCCGATGAGCGTGGCCACGTGCAGGAGCAGGTCCAGTCCGCGGCCACGGCCGAAGAGCTGCGCGCCCGCTTTTCCCATGCTGGCTATCACGTCTTTTCTGTCCGCGCGCGCGGCGGCATTGGCCTCGGCCGCCGCAAAATCAAGCTCGAGCCGTTCCTAATCTTCAATCAGCAATTCCTCACCCTCATCCGCGCCGGCCTGCCCATCCTCGGCTCCATTCAGATGCTCGGCAAAATCCAGAAACAAGCCTCGTTCTCCAGCCAGTTGGACGACGTCGCCGCCCGCGTCAAGCGAGGCGAGGCGCTCTCGGCGGCCTTCGAAGCCCAGAGTGGCTTCCCTGTCATGTACACCACCACGCTCCTCGCCGGTGAGCGCTCCGGCAACCTCACTGAAGTCCTCGACCGCTACGTCAACTTCCAGAAAGTCGCCCTCACCCTGCGCAAGAAGCTCGTTGGTTCCCTCATCTATCCCTGCGTGCTGCTCGTACTCGTCTTTGCTCTGCTCATTTTCATGTTCACGGTCGTCATTCCCCAGTTCGCCAAGCTCTATGACCAGCTCGGCTCGAAGCTCCCTGCCCTCACTGTCGACCTGCTGAACTTCGGCAAATGGATGCAGCACAACATCCTCTGGCTCGCGATCGGCGCTCTCATCGTCGGCGTCGCCTTCTATCGCTTCGCAATCACCGAGCGTGGTCGCGACTTTGTCGATGGCGTCCGCGTCAAGATGCCGGTCTTCGGCAAAATCTGGCTCAAATATCAGGTCGCCCTCTTCGCGCGCACTCTTTCCACGCTCCTCACCGGCGGCCTTCCGCTCGTTCCCTCGCTTGAAACCGCTTCCCGCTCCATCTCTTCGCGCCGCGTCTCCAAAGCCGTCGAGGCTTCCATCACCACCGTGCGCGAGGGCAAAAGCCTGGCCGATTCACTCACCAAAACCGGCGTCTTCCCCGATCTTGCCGCGGAGATGATCGCCGTCGGCGAGCAAACCGGCGCTCTGCCGCAAATGCTCAACTCCGTCTCCGAGTTCTTTGAGGAAGACGTGGCCAATGCGCTCGCTGCCGCACTCGCGCTCATTGAGCCCGCCATCCTCGTCCTCATGGGTGTTGTCGTCGTCTTCATTCTTGTTTCCCTTTACCTGCCCATCTTTTCGCTTGGGCAGACCACTGGAATGTAACTGCTCCCGCTTTAGGAGAGTTGTTTTATGGCCGAATCTAACCCCGATACCAACGTTATTACGCTCCCCCTGCCCGCCAGCCCCGATCTCAGAGTTGACGAGCGCGCCAACGCCGAAGCCCTCGCCCGCCGCTATCACGCCGAGTTTGTCGACCTCAAGAACTTCAAGATTCAGCACGAGCTCCTGCGCACCGTCCCCGTCGAGCTCATGTTCCGCTACAACTTCGTTCCCATCGAGCAGACTCCCGACACGTTGATCATCGCCGTCAGCGACCCCTCGCGCCTCATGGTGCTCGACGAGATCGCCGGCCTTCTCGGCGCGCGCATCACTGCCCGCGTCGCCACGCTTTCGCAGATCACCGATCTGCTCAAGAAAACCGAGCAATCCCAGCGCGTCCTTGACGAAGCCAGTGAAGGCCTCACTTTCGACGTGCTCACCGGCGATGAAAACTCCGACGAGAACATCTCCATCGAGAAGCTCACCAGCGACGTGGAAGACATCAGCCCCATCATCCGCCTCGTCGACACCACGATCTTCACCGCGCTCGAGCGCCGCGCCTCCGACATTCACATCGAAAGCTACGACGACTCTGTCCACGTCAAGTACCGCATCGACGGCGTTCTTCAGGAAGCCATGGCGCCCATCGCCCGCGAGCACCACGGCACCATCCTCGGCCGCATCAAGATCATGAGCGAGCTCGACATCGCCGAAAAGCGCGTCCCGCAGGACGGCCGCTTCCGCGTCCGCTACAAGAACCGCCTCATCGACTTCCGCGTCTCCATCATGCCCACGATCTACGGCGAAAACGCCGTCCTCCGCGTCCTCGACAAGGAATCGATGAGCGAGAAATTCAAGAACCTCACCCTCGACGTCGTTGGCTTTGCCGAGGAAGACCTCCGCCGCTTCCGCCGCTACATTCGCGAACCCTATGGAATGGTTCTCGTCACCGGCCCCACCGGCTCCGGCAAAACTACGACCCTTTACGCCGCCCTCAACGAAATCAAGAGCGACGAAGACAAGATCATCACCATCGAAGACCCGGTCGAGTATCAGATTCGCGGCATCACGCAGATTCCCGTCAACGAGAAGAAAGGCCTCACCTTCGCCCGCGGCCTGCGTTCCATCCTCCGCCACGACCCCGACAAAATCCTCGTCGGCGAAATTCGCGATCAGGAAACC
>JBEKWT010000362.1:0-3491 GCA_049512795.1 Occallatibacter sp. | reverse complement strand
TCAGGCGCAGCCGATGCCGCGGCGATTCCCATTGAAAACAGCCTGGCGGGATCGGTGCTCGAACACTTCGACCTCCTGCTCCATCACGACGTGAAGGTGGTGCGGGAGACGCTGATTCGCATCCGGCACAACCTGATCGCCGTCGCCGGCGCGAAGATGGATGAGATCGACCGCGTGTATTCCCATGCCGTGGCGCTCGGGCAGTGCCGGCGATTCCTGGCCGCACATCCGCAGATGAAGGCAGTTGCCTTTTACGACACCGCGGGAAGCGTGAAGCAACTTGTGACTTTGAACGACACGCACGCGGCGGCCATTGCGAGCCGGCAGGCGGCCGCGTTTTACGGCGCGGAGATTCTTGCCCGCGACATCGAGGACAACGCAGAGAACTTCACGCGATTCTTCCTGGTGCGACGCGCCGGCGAGGCGGAGACTGACCCTGCGGCGAACAAGATGAGCGTGGCCTTTACGCTGGAGGATCGGCCGGGCTCGCTGGTGGCGGCGTTGACCACGCTGAGCGCGATGGGCACCAATTTTACCAAGATCGAGTCGCGCCCCGTCCCCGGCAGGCCGTGGGAGTACATCTTCTATGTGGATTGCCAGATCGCTTCAATCGAAGAGGGAACACGTGCCCTTGAGACGCTGCGCGCGCACTGCGGAATGGTGAGGGAACTGGGGCACTATCGCGAGGCGCGAAGGGCGGAAGACATAAACACCTAACGGAATCGACGCGAAGCACGAAGGGGATCGGCCTTGGCCGATCCCCTTCGTTTTCTTGGTCCCTTGTTCTCTTGTTCCCTGCTTCTTAGAAGTGGTAGGCCACGCCAATCGTAGGCACGGAGATGTTGTACCAGCGGTTGGTGCTGAAGTTGTAGCTTGTCGAACTCACGCCGAAAGTCGGCACCTTGGTGACCAGGGCGCGGTACTCGACGCGTAGGTCGAAGCTGGGGCTGACTTCGTAGGCAAAGCCGGCGCCGTACATTCCGCCGATTTCCGTCTGCTGATGCGCGTCGAGAGTCTTGGTGCCGGAGTTGTAAATGGGCAGGAAGATGATTCCCGCTGGGCCGCCCTCGATGAAGGGATTGAAGTTCTTGAAGACGAAGGAGCGCACGTAACCACCAGAGATCTCCTGGGTGCGAGTCAGAATGCCGATGCCGTTCTGGAACTGGGGTCCAAAGTAGGTGATTTTGTTCTGGTAAGTGATGCCGTAGTTGGCCTCAAGCGCGCTCGAGGGCGTGAGCATGAAACGATAGCTGGCCAATCCACCGTAGGCGGTGGTGGAGTGGACCTGAATGTCGGTGGAAGAAGCCTTATACGGCTCAATGTACGCTGTACCGCTCAGGCTGATGTCCTGGCGGCTTTCCTGGGCGTGGGCTGCGGCCGCGCACACGGCCAGCAAACAAACAAAAAATGCGATCCTCTTCATTCGATCCTGATCCTCTTGGACTGCGCAATCGTGCTGTTGGCAAAACCTGCCGATTCCCCGGGCACTGGTCGGGTGCGCTTGTTGGGCGCACCGGAAAGCCCCGTGCCCCGCTCTCAGAATTGTAAATGGCCGGAGCGGGTTGGGGCCTCTGGTCCGAGTCCGAATGCCGTCGCGAAAACGTCTGCAGCTATAGACGCGCGAAAATGAAAGAGGAAAGACGGTTCAGGGAATCGTTGTGGGGCATCGACACGCCTCTCCTATCCGGCTCGCTCCACGTGGTAAAAGAATGGCGGTCCCTGTTCCCTGGCCATGGTTTTGAGCGTCTGCAGGAAGGCTTTGGCGGCGTAGGAGAGCGTGGCCCGGCGGCGGTGAGCAAGACGCAAGACGCGGCGCACGTCTAGCTCATCGACCTTTACACGAACGAGGTCGCCGGTTTCGAGCTCCCGCGCCACGGTGAGGTGGGGAACCAGCGCCACTCCGTTGCCCATGGCCACGAAGCGCTTGATGGCCTCAATGGTAGGCAACTCGATTTCCATGTTGAGCGGAGTGCGGTAGCGCTGAAAAGCCTCAATCACTTTGCGCCTGAGCGGCGAGGCCACATTGTGAGCGATAAAGTTCTCATTGCCCAGGTCGCGGATGGAGACTCGGTCCGCGCGAGCCAGCGGGTGATGCGGGCCGACAATGAGGTCCAGGCTGTCACCGTAGACGGCGATGGTGCGGATCTGCACGGGATCGGGCTTGAATGAGATGACGCCGAGTTCGAATGTGCGCAGGCTGAGCTCCTCGGGAATGTGCGAGGCCAGCATGCGCTGCACGGTGACGCCGACATGAGGAAACTCGCGGCGAAAGGCGTCGACTGCCGGCAGCAGGTACATGCAGGTGTACTCGTTGGCGGCGAGTTGCAGATGGCCGCGCTCCAGGCTTTTTAGCTCGTCGAGGGCGCTTGCTGCCTCGCGGCGCAGGGCGAGCAGGCGCACTGCGTACTCGCGCAGCAGTCCGCCCGCGGCGGTGAGCGAACCATCGCGCGCGGCGCGGTCGAAAAGCGTCTCGCCTACCGCGCCCTCCAGCTTGCGGATGACCTGGCTCACGGCGGGCTGAGTGCGGTGCAGGCGCACGGCCGCGCGGGAGAAGCTGCGCTCCTCGGCGACGGCGAGAAAGGTTTCGAGTTGGCTGAGTTCCATGGCATTCCTCCGGAATGCAGAGAGCGGAGAAGAGAGAACAGAGAACAGAGATCAGGCCGACACTCGCGGGTATCGGTAGCATCCGAAGCGGATTCCGATTGGATCTCGTGCCGTGTCGAATCTGTCAAATGGGCACGAAGAAACTGATCTCTGATCTCTGACCCCTGATCTCTTGCAGTATAAGCAATTCTAATCGATTCTAGAAGAATTATAACTTTGCCTTATAGTGCAGGATGGGTGACAATGGAAGAGTTGGGCGAGGTCGGTCTTCCCCCGGCAATCACACGGCAGGCACACACATGAGCAGCGATCATGTAGTTTTCTTTGACACCACACTGCGCGACGGCGAGCAATCGCCGGGCTGCAGCATGACCACGCAGGAAAAGCTCACCATGGCCCACGCCCTGGAGGATTTGGGAGTGGACATCATCGAGGCCGGCTTTGCCATGGCTTCGGAGGGCGACTTTGCCGCCATCGCGACGATCACGCAGGCCATACGGAAGCCGCGCATTGCGTCGCTGGCTCGGGCAAAAACCGAGGACATCGAAATGGCGGCGCGGGCGTTGCAGTTTGCTGACCGGGCGCGCATTCATGTTTTTCTGGCGTCGAGCGATCTGCATCTCGAATTCAAACTCAAAATGAGCCGCGCGGAGGCGCTGGAGCAATGCGGCGAGAGCGTGCGTCTGGCGCGGTCGCTGGCCGACGATGTGGAGTTTTCTCCCGAAGACGCGACGCGTTCGGACCGCGACTTCCTGGTGGAGATGGTGCGCATTGCCGTCGAGGCCGGCGCGACCACAATCAATATGCCCGACACCGTGGGCTATGTTACGCCTGAGGAGTACGGCGCGATGTTCCGCGAGGTGCGCGAGCGCGTTCCCGCGATCGGC
>JBEKWT010000361.1:0-3496 GCA_049512795.1 Occallatibacter sp. | reverse complement strand
CATCACCGCCGCGCTGCTGCACTGCCTCAATCACGCTTTCTTCAAAGGCGGGCTGTTCTTGACTGCCGGAAGCGTGCAGCACGCAACCGGCACGCGCGACATGAACAAGCTTGGCGGACTGGCCTCGAAGATGCCGCGCACCACCCTTTCGTGGCTGATTGGCGTGGGCAGCATGATGGGCATTCCGTTGATGAGCGGTTTCGCCAGCAAGTGGATGCTCTACGCTGCGGCGTTGCAGGCCGGCTGGGCCGTGCCCGCCATGGTGGCGTGGGCGGCAAGTTTGGGCACGGTGTTTCTCGGCGCAAAGTCTACAAGCGCGGTCTTTCTCGGACCAACGACGGAGCAAACCAAGAATGCGCATGAATCACCGCCAACGATGGTGTGGGGCATGGGATTTCTCGCTGCGGGCAGCGTGGTTCTTGGCGTAGCGCCGCAGTTGGCCGTCAACTATTTCCTCAACCCGATTCTCCTGGCACTCGGCCTTGGTGCGGGCGTGCACGTCACGTGGCTCGGCCTCTCGGCCGATGCGGGCAGCTTCTCCTCGACGGGCGGCCTGGTGCTGGCGCTCGTCTCACTCGTCGTTGGCGGAGCGATTTATCTCGTCGCCTACGCCGCGCGGCCGGTTGCATCTTCCGGCGCGGCGCTGGTTGGTGCGGGCGGCGGAATCTTTACTGGCGGCGAGCCACTGAGCGACCAGGGCCGACTCACGGCCGGAGATTTTTCTGAGATTTTCCAAGCGCACTGGCGGTCGTTCTTCCGCTGGTCGAATGTCGACAGTGTTTATTTGAGCGTTTGGGCAGGACTGCAAGCTGTCTCTCGCGCGCTTGGCACTGTCTTCGCGTGGATGGAGCGTCGCGCTGCGGTTTTGGTTGTTGTCTTCGCGGCGGCGTTATTCGTTCTCGCTCGCTGGATCGTGCCCGCAACAGTTTCGGCGCGCCTGCCGGCTCTGATGCCGGTTGAGCAGATTCCGTCGCTTTTGATGATTACCGTCGCTATCGCTGCGGGTGCGCTGTTGGTTGCAGCTCTCACCAGCGCCGCTGGGCGAAAGCTCGTGCCGGAGATTCTCCTGATTGGTGCGGTAACCGTCAGCGGGCTCCTCGTCGTGAATGGATGGCTGCGCCTGGGTCTGCTCGAAGCCGCCGCGCTACTAACTGTCCTGCTGGTTTGGCGTACCGCGCGATCGCAAGGCGCAAAGCTCACCTACCTGGCCGTAGTTCTCATCTCCGCGGGATCGATGATTGCGAGCGAGCTGCTGGCCGATCGCGGCGCCTCCGAATGGGCGCGCGCTCTGCTCTTCACCAGCGTTTGCATCAAGCTGGCCGCCGTGCCGCTATTCTTTTGGCTGCTCAAGCTAGCCGACGAATTGCCCGCCCTGGTCCTCGGCGTCATCATCGCAGTCGTGGACATGGCGGCCTTCGGCGAATTCTATCTCGCAGCCCAGGCTTCGTCGTTCGCGCTCACGCCGCTGGCGCTGTGGGTCTACGTTGCCGTCGGAACCTCGCTCATCGCCTCACTATTGATGCTCACCCAGCGCAGCCTCAAGCGGCTGCTGGTTCTCTCGACCGCCGAAGACGTCGGCTTCCTGCTTCTCGGCGCGGCGTCGATGAGCGTCATCGGTGCACAGGGCGCGTTGATCGCGGCTGCCACTCACGCACTGGCCAAGGCGCTGCTCTTCATCTGCCTCGCCGGCCCCGAAGCCGACGGCGCGCTTGAGATCGAGCCCATCGCACTCGCCGCGCGCTACCCGGTGAGCGCATTCGGATTTCTATTCGGCATGCTTGCCATGCTCGGCGTGCCCCCAACATTGGGCTTCATTGGCCGCTGGCGCCTTTATTCCACCGCATTACAAATCGGCGTATGGCCACTCGTAATCCTGATTCTGTCGTCCATTTTCGCGCTGATCGCATATGCGCTGGCGCTCTCGCGCAACTGGTGGGGCCCATCGCCCGAAAATGCCCCGCCGCCCGAGGCGACGGCCAAATCCATCGCGCGCGAGCCATTCGCGCTCAAGGCCGCAATCGTCGCGCTGGCGTTCATCCTTGTCGCCGCGGGCATCTGGCCCAGCGCGTGGCAATTCCTGTTGGGGGTGCGGCCATGAAGCTCTGGAGACGACTCATGTGTACCGCGCGCCGCCGCAGCCCTTGGCTCTTTCACATGAATTCGGGCAGTTGCAACGGCTGCGACATTGAGATTGTGGCTGCGCTCTCGCCACGCTACGACGCCGAGCAGTTGGGCGTGCGCCTCGAGGGCAGCCCGCGCCACGCCGACATTCTCTGCGTCACCGGCCCGGTCACGCGCAAAGCTGTCGGCGCCGTCAAGACTGTCTACGACCAGGTGCTCGGGCCTAAAGCCGTGGTCGCCATCGGCTCCTGCCCGGCAACCACCAATGTTTTTATCGACAGCCGAACGCTCGATGGGCCGCTCGACAAGCATTTGCCCGTCGACGTCTTCGTACCCGGCTGCCCGCCACGGCCCGACGCAATCATCGCCGGCGTCGCGAAAGCTGCGCAGATTCTCGCCGAGCGCGGAAACAAGCCGCCGACAACTACCGTTGCCATCGCCAACGCCGAAGAGGCGGTGAAGCCATGACCGTCTTTAACCCACTCGTAACCGCACTCGCGCGCCTGCTCATCTTTCCGGGACTGCTCTTCGCCGTGCCCGCCGCATGGTTCTTCCTCTGGGTTGAGCGCAAATCGGTCGCGCTCATGCAGGAGCGCGTCGGCCCACCGTTCATGCAGCCATTTTGGGACTTCATCAAGCTGCTCGGCAAAAGCACGCCGCCGCGCAGCGGAATCGCCGGCCTGCTCATGCGCGCCTGGCCTCTGATCGCGGTTTCGGCCGCTGCCGGTGCTGTGGGCCTGCTGCCCGTGCTGCCGTCCTCTGGCGGCTTCGAAGGCGACCTGATCCTGCTGCTCGCGCTGCTCGAGCTCCCGTCCATCTGCATCATCGCCGCCGGCTTCTCCTCGCGATCGATCTTCGGCGAAATCGGCTCGGCGCGCGAGGCCGCGCTCAGCGTCTCCTACAACATCGTCTTTCTGCTGGCCATCGTCTCCATCGCCGCATCGCAGCATACCTTCAGCCTCTCGGCGCTGGCGCAACAGTCGGCCTCGCCGCTGCGCTGGCTGGGCGTCATTGCGATCCTCATCTGCCTGCCCGCCAAGCTGCACTTGAATCCCTTCTCTCTGCCCAACGCCGAACAGGAAATCTACTCCGGCCCCATGACCGAGTATGCAGGACCGGAGCTGGCCATGTGGGAGCTGTCTCACGGGCTGGAATGGGTTGCAGCCACCGGCCTCGTCGCCACGCTCGCCGCCCCTGTCTTCACTCTTTGGTGGGTCGCCGCCCTGGTCTTCGTCGGGCTTTGCTTTGCGATCGTCTTGCTGCTGTCGGCCGTCGCGGCAGCCACGGCGCGCTTGCAAATCGATACAACGGTCCGATTTTACTGGCAATGCACGATGATCTTTGCGGTTCTGGCCGTCGCTTCAGCGCTTTTTAT
>JBEKWT010000360.1:0-3505 GCA_049512795.1 Occallatibacter sp. | reverse complement strand
TGCCTCTCGCAACAACGGCTAATCCCTGGCTTGCTGCCACCGCGATTGGAGCCGTCGTCCTCGCTTCCACGACGGGCGAAGTGCTCACCGCAGCAGCCATGAAGTCCATCGGCGACCTCGACATGATTCGCGCACGGTCGGGGATGGTGGGCGCAATCCGCTCCGTGCTCACTTGCCCGCTCTTCTTTGCTGGAGTCTTTTTTCTCGCCGTGGCGTTTTTTTCGCTGCTCTTCGCCCTCAATCACCTCAACCTAAGCCTCGTTGCTCCAGCTTCGGCGTCGCTCACGCTGGTGACTAACGCCGTGGCCGGCAAAATCTTCCTCAAGGAGAATGTGGACAGGCGCCGGTGGGCGGCGGCTGGGCTGGTGTGCATCGGCGTGTATTTGCTGGCGCACTGAAAAGCGGGCGGACTGGTGGCGCTGTCGCGTTTGCCGCCGAATTACCGGAAAAACCGCATGAGGCCTCGCGGCTTCAAGTCGGCATTCAGGAATTTCCGCGGCTCGCCGATGGCAGCGCATACCGCCTCCGCGGCCAAATGACCGCTGCGCGCGGCGCTCTCCATGGTCGACGGCCAGCCTGTGGCAATCCAGTCGCCGGCCAGGACGCAGTTCGGCCACGGCGAGGTTGCGCTCGGCCGCGCCGCATCGATTCCCGGCGGCACGGTGAAGGTCGCACGAACCTCCTTTACCAGGGCCGCTTTTTCTAACTTCTCCGCAGCAACCTCGGGAAAGAATTCGGCAAGCTCGCGCACGGCGAGATCAATCGCCTCTTCCCGGCTCAGGGCGGCAAATTTCTGCGACGCGCTGACGACGAGTTCGAGGTAGCTGCCTTTCGTCTTGCGCCAGGGCTGGAGCCGGCTCTTGTTGTATAGCCAATGAATCTCGCGGTCGAGCAGGACGGCGTGGTCGAGCTCGGTGATTTCGCGGTCAAACCACAGATGCACGCTGCAGATGGGCCCGTGCTCAAGTTTTCCGATTTGACCGCCCAGTTTTTCAACGCCATCCGCGGGTGGCATTTGAGGCAGCAGTTGCGCCGTTCCCTCGAAGGGGAGCGCCAGCGCGAGAAAGTCCGCGATCTGATCGCCCGCCCGCGTCGCCAGAGTCCATTGCGACGTTTCTTCGTCCCACGCAGCGCCCTCCGCACTCGCGTTTAACACGACTTCGCCACCGTGCTCGCGAAGAAACTGTTCCGCGCCGCAATAAAGCTCGCTCAACGGCACGGTGCTCATCCCCATGCTGCCTGCCTCGGCGGAGTTCAGAAAAAGCTCGCGGATCACTTTAGCGGCATACGGCAGCGCGATCACGTCCACATCGCCGTTGAGCGCGCTCGCAATCACCAGCCGCCAGAAGCGATCGATGGCGCCGGGAGTCTGCCCGTTGCGCCTGAGCCACGCGCCAAGCGTCTCTGTCGAATCGGGCGGCACCGGCCGCATGAGCGCCCGAAACGCGCGCGCCAACGCCAGCTTGTCGTCACGCGTGAGCGCTTTGGCGGCGAGCAGGCTGGGCAGGCCGTGCAGCGGCGCCGGCAACCACCGGGACGATTTGAGCAGCGTGCGCCGACCACCCGGCTCGATCATGGTCATCGCGTTCGTCCAGTGGATGTGCTCAGCGACGCCAATGCGCCGATAGAAACCGATCAAATTCGTGCAGCAGCCGAACAGCACGTGCTGGCAGTTGTCGATGACTTCATCGACGCCGGGATGGCGGTATGAGCTGGCGCGTCCGCCCAGATAGCCGCGGCGCTCGACGAGTTTTACGCGCAGGCCGGCTTCGGCCATAGCGCACGCCGCGCCCATGCCGGCTACGCCGCCCCCCACCACGATCACCGACTTTCCCGGGGCCGTCTGGAATTCATTCACGATCTCGCTGCTCTCCAGGTGTTGCCACTTCTATCATCGCCGAAGGCACGCGCCATGCCAGCCACAGTAATCTTTCTCGTCAATCCATTTTGAGGCCAAGGTGACAGGCACTCTCAGAATTTACAACCAATTGACCGCTGGTGCGGCGCGCAATTCGTTGACGTTCACGGGGCATGTACCTATGATGGTCGAGACTACCGGACCACCTTTTGCATCGAGGCGTGTTGATGCCAGACTGCACGAAATGCGGGCAGCCACTTAGAGATGGCGCGACCTTCTGCGGTCAGTGCGGAGCCGCTGTCAAGTACTGTCCCAAGTGCGGCCAACTGCTTCCAGATGGCTCAATTTTTTGCGGTCAGTGCGGCGCCGCTGTCAACGAATCTTCTCCCGATCCTCAGACTCCCGCTTACCAGTCCGCGCCAGGCGCCGGCGTGAATCCAATCCAGACGCCCGCCACAACCGCCTGGGTCAACTTCACAGTCGTCGACTATGGAGGATTTTTCGGTCAAATCACGAATACCATCGTTGTCGATGGCTATGACCTGCGAACGATCCAAATTGGTGAAACCGTCGATTTCGCGATCCCGGCTGGGGGCCATGTGATCCAGCTTGTGCAGGTATACCGTAGCGCTGCGACTCTCAACGTTGCCATCACGCGCAAGTCGAACCAATTGGAATTCGCCGTCTCAGCGGGAGCGCAGGCCGTCGTGGTTGCCGAGTACTGGTACCTTCTGGGCAAATTTACTCTCTCGCTGAAATGAGGCATTGCCCGCCGCACGCGAGAAGGTCGCGCATGATCAAAAAACGCGCATGCGCAGGCCGACGCTCACACTCAAAGTCGTCATATTTCCGAAGGTGAACTTCGGCCAGTTCTGGTACTCACAGTCGACCGCGCGGATTTCAATCTTGCGGCTGAGCTTGTAATCGATTCCGCCTCCGGCCGTCGCAACCAGGAAGCGGCCGGTGGCCAGGTTATACGGAAAATTGAAATCGCCGAACCCGGCGAGGCCTTTCACGTAGGGCTGGAATCTGCCAACGTTGAAGTGGTAGCGCGCTCCAATCGAATAGGTTTCGATGTGAACGTCGGCCGACTGGCGGAACTCCACCCATTGGCCCTCAGCCTCAATGCCCAAGCGCCGCCGGGTGTCGGCATCGACGAATGTCGTCACGCCGACCATCTTGCGTTCGCCATATTGCACGTAATAGCCCGAGCCCGATGCGCCTGCCCAAATGGCCAGGGCGCCCTTGTCGCCTGCGGGCACAGCCTGGGCTTGCGCCATGCCCGCAAGGCAAAATGCCAGAGCCAGAATTGCGCTCACGCGGATTGCTCCGGCTCCTGCCCCTCGATCGCTCCACCATTTCTCCCATGCAGAAAACATCGTCGTGCCTCTCCCGGCGGTCGGCCGCTACGGTTGTGGTCTTATTGCGTGATCGTCAGCGAGATATTCTGGGCCTCGACCACGCCGGTCGTTGTGCCGGACCCCACGACCTGAATAGTGTAGGTGCCCGGAGGCGCACTGGTGGTGCTGATGCCGTTACAGCCGGTTGTCCCGAGCGCAATCGCCGATAGTGCGATTACGAGCGCCCCGGTGAACGCCGCCGCCATGCGCTTGCGTTGCCGCCGGAAAATCCATCCGAAAAGGATGC
>JBEKWT010000359.1:0-3513 GCA_049512795.1 Occallatibacter sp. | reverse complement strand
AAAGCTGCTGCCAGCCGGCATCGTTGTCTGAGCCGTCCAGGTTCCCGTTACGTCCGCAGACATTGCGGTCGCAGCACTCAGCATCATGCCCATCGCAGCGCAAACACAAAGCAATTTCCTCATTGTCCCTCCAGCCGTCTTCTCGTCGCACCCATCATACAGAGCGGTGGGAAAGACTGAACAATGAACTCCGATCTACTCCCAGCAATCCATCGAGCATTCCTGTCCCCTCTTCTCTGCTCTCTGTTCTCTGTCCTCTACGTCCCTTGTCCCTGCACTTCCCCGAACCCCTTCCGCATCCGCTTCCACGTCGTCTCCAGATCTTCAGGCAGAATGCGCGTCTCGCTCACGGTGGTCGTGAAGCTGGTGTCTCCGATCCAGCGCGGCATGGCGTGCAAATGCAGGTGTCCCGCCACGCCCGCACCCGCAGCCTGGCCCACGTTCATTCCAAAATTGAACCCGTGCGGCGTGTAGAGCCGCTCCAGTACGCGCTCGGTTCGTTGCGCCAGGTCCATCAGCTCGTGCGCGGTCTCCGGAGGCAGCGCTGCCAGCCGGTCAAGGTGCGCGTAGGGCATCACCAGCACGTGCCCCGACGTATACGGAAATGCATTCAGGCAAATAAAACAATTTCTTGCCCGCAGTACCAGCCCGCCTGCCGCCTCGGCCTTCTCGCGATCCATTCCGTTCGCAATCGCGTAGTCGATCGCCGCCATCAGGTTACAGAACACGCAACCCAGGTCGCCTGGCCATCGATCGAGCGCCGCAGGCACGCCGCGCCGCACCGCGCTTTCCGTCGAAGTGATGTACGCAAAGCGCCAGGGAGTCCAAAGATGATCCATCGCAATTCGATCCAGTCAATCCGATCCAATCCAATTCGATCCAGTCCAATTCGATCCAATATTGTCCGATCCAGTATAGAAGGCCGTCAGCGCCGGCCTTTGCCGGCATTCGCAGGATTGCTTTCGCGCCCGCCACCTCCCCCGCGCGCGCCCGTCCAAATTCCGCTGCCCAAGGCCCCGCAATCAGCCCGCGCCCTGCACTCCCGCGCACCGCCCCGAACCCGTTTGCCCCTAACTCATTTGTTTCGGCCAACTCGATTGACGCTCGATTGCAGAGATTGCTACACTTAATGGGTAGCTTCCTGCGCGGATTCCAGCAGTGAGTTGCGGCCGCCCTCCCAGCATGCCGTTGCATGCCGGCGTTTCCCAAGGAAACCCGCCGTGGTTTACCCCAGTGCAACATGTTGGGGACGGCCTTTCCTGTGGAAGACATAACCGGCGCGTCATTTGGCGCGAGGGCAAGTCAAGGGACTAAAGGCGACCGGAACGCGGAATTTTGGGCGTGGGAGCCACCCAGCGGCTGGAGCAATCCTTCGCTGGAGCACGCAGTCCCGGAGCAGCCTGTAATGGCAAACGTCCTCAATCCCGAAACCGAGAGCATAACCCTGAACACTGAATTGGAAACCCCAACGCTTGACCCTGCGACGGAGCTGGAGAATCTAGCCAGCGTTGACCAGCCGTTGCCTGAATCCACGTCCAACCTCTCCACCTCGAATATCGACAACTCTGAAGTTGTCGATGCATTCCCACTGGACGCCGATGCCCCAACCGAGCCTGTCGCTCAGGCAGAAACACTCGAACAGCCCGCATCCTCAGAATCCCCGGCCGCGCCCGCGCCAGTCGTCGAAACGCCTGCACCGGTCGTCGTGACTCCTGCGTCAGTCGTCGAAACGCCTGCGCCAGTTGTCGAAACGCCCGCGTCAGTTGTCGATACTCCCGCGCCGGTAGCGCCGGCTCCAGCCGTTGCGACTCATGCGGCTCCGCCCGCCACCGAGCCCGCGCCCGCCTCAGCCGTTGTGTCGCCGTCAGCCTCGTCTGCACCGACTCACGCCGCTGCGCCCGCCGCAACCGTTGCGCCTCGCGCTGCTTCGACCTCCGAGCCACCCGACGATTTCTCCCAGGCCCTGGCCGCATTCGAGCGCGAACAGGCCGCTGAAGCCGCCGCCGTCGAGGCCTATGGAGACAAAATTGTCTCCGGCAAGGTCGAAAAGCAAACCGAAAAATATCTGGTCGTCGATGTCGGCCTCAAGTCCGAGGGTCTCATCCCTCTCGACCAGGTTCTCGACCACACTGGCGCAGTCAAGTTCCAGCCCGGCGACATCATTGACGTCGTCATCGAGCGCGAAGAAGCCGAAGGCGGCTACCTCGTTAGCTACGAGAAGGCCCAGCGCCTCCGCGTGTGGGACACCATTGAAAAGGCAGCCAACGACAAAACGCCCATCACCGGCACAGTCGTCAGCCGCGTCAAGGGCGGCCTCACCGTCGATATCGGCGTGAAGGCGTTCCTGCCCGGCTCGCAGCTTGAGATTCGCCCCGTGCGCAATCTCGACACCTACCTCGGCCAGCAGATCGAAGTCCGCGTCATCAAGCTCAATAAAAAGCGCGGCAACGTCGTGGTCAGCCGCAAGGAAATCCTTGAAGAAGAGCAGAACTCAAAGCGCTCCGCCACAATGGAGCACCTTGAAGAAGGCGCGATCTTGACCGGCACCGTCAAAAACCTCACCGACTACGGTGCGTTCGTCGACCTCGGCGGCATCGATGGCCTTCTCCACATCACCGACATGAGCTGGGGACGCCTCACCCATCCCCGCGACCTGGTCAACGTCGCCGATGAAATTCAGGTCAAGGTTCTCAAGTTTGACAAAGATAAGCAGCGCGTCTCGCTCGGCTTCAAGCAGTTGACGCCCGATCCCTGGCTCGACGCCACCGAGCGTTATCCCGTCGGCGCCAAGGTCCACGGCCGCGTGCTATCGGTCACCGACTACGGCGCGTTCGTTGAGCTCGAGCAGGGCATCGAAGGCCTCGTCCACCTCTCTGAGATGACCTGGTCCAAGCGCCTCAAGCATCCCTCCAAGCTCGTCAAGCCCGGCGACGAGGTTGACACCGTCGTCCTCAGCGTCAATCCCGCCGACCGCCGCATCTCTCTCGGCATGAAGCAGCTCCTCGAAAACCCCTGGGAAAGCCTCAGCGAGAAGTACCCCATCGGCGCTATCGTCGAGGGCCGCGTCCGCAACCTCACTGACTTCGGCGCCTTCATCGAAATCGAGGATGGCATCGACGGCCTCGTCCACGTCTCCAACCTCAGTTGGACCAAGCGCGTCAAGCACCCCTCTGAAATCGTCAAGAAGGGCGAAAAAGTCAAGGCCGTCGTTCTCGGCGTCGAGCCGCAGAACCGCCGCCTCTCGCTGGGCATCAAGCAACTGCAGCCCGATGTCTGGGAAAGCTTCTTTGCCACGCACCGTGTCGGCGACGTCGTTCACGGCAAGATTCTGCGCACCGCGCAATTCGGCGCTTTTGTCGAAATTGCCGAGGGCGTCGAAGGTCTCTGCCACATCTCCGAAGCCGGCGATCCTGTTGACGGCCACTCCGCGCTCGAGCAGGGCCTGGAGAACGACTTCAAGATCATCAAAATTAACGTCGAAGAAAAGAAGGTCGGCCTCAGCCTGCGCACCGG
>JBEKWT010000358.1:0-3514 GCA_049512795.1 Occallatibacter sp. | reverse complement strand
TCCGACGCGCATGAAGTAGACACTCCGGCTGTCGTGAGAGAACCAGGGATACTCCGTGTCGCCGCTCACCGGCAACTTGCGCCATTGCCGAGTCGCGAAGTCGAACAGCGCAAGACCCTCCGAGGCGCCTTGGATTGCCAATACATACCGGCCGTCGGGCGACCAGCGCGGCGACCGCATGCCGTCGGACCCGGGAACCACCGTGACCTGGCGGGTTTCGAGATCGACAATACGTAAGTCCCGCTTGCTGCTCGTGTAGTAGGCCACGGGGCCGTTGGCGAACAGGATCTTCTTGCCGTCCGGCGACCACTCGGGATCGTACAAGTCCTCGGTCGCCTCGGGAGTCAGCCAAAGCGGCGTCCCGTCGGCGGAGATGCGATGGATGGAGCTGTGGCCGTCCGGTCCGAAGAGGAAATAGACGATTTCCCTGGAGTCGGGAGACCATCGCGGGTTGAAGGCGTAGCCGGGCGGCTGGGTTAGTTGCATGCGATTGCTTCCGTCGCGATTTGCCTTCCAGAGGGGGCCTCCGGGAAAGGCGACGTAGGCAACGGAATTCCCATCGGGAGAAAACGAGATGGTCTCGGCCGAGATTCCGCCAAGGTAGGGCTGCGCATTGTCCGATTTGGTGTCGATGCGCACCAGTTCTCCCCGGAGCGTCTGGCCGTCCGCAAAGATCGTTTTTCCGTCCCTGCCGGGAATGAGCGGGCCCCAGTGGAGGGGTCCGTTGGTAAGCTCGATGGGATCCGAAGGAGGCTGACGCAGAAACCCGCGCCTTTCATCGAGTGCAAATATCTGTGAGCCGGGGCCAAGAAAGAGGTAGAAGCTCCCGTCTGGCGTCCAACGACCGCAACACGCGCCCCTTTTCCAGCCAGAGAGCAGGCGGTGAGCCCCGGTCCCGTCCTGCGCCATCTCCCAAAGCCCGTCGGGGGTGTGGAAGCGGATGACTTTTCCATCGGGCGACCAGCGGAAGCCGGCGGCGAAAGACCCGACATGGGCCAGCTTGCGCTTGCCGCTTCCGTCGATGCGGGAAAGTACGATCTGCCCGGCCGCATCGGAATAGATCACCGACGCGCCGTCGGGACTGAAGGACGTCCCATCGATGGGCCATCCGAACTGGTTCACGGCGGGTGTATCTTCCAGGCGCCTGGGAGCGCCGCCCAGTACGGGCACCACCCATTGGCCCATACCGGTGCGGCCTTCCTCGAGCGAGCCGACGAGCGCCCCGGAGCCGTCGGGCGATAGGTCCATCAGCCAATCGACCGCACCGGGAATGGCGAAGGGGAGCGGAACAGTCTCTCCTCCGTTCACAGCGATTTGCGCTATTAAATGCGGCGACGACTGGTTGAAATAGAGCCGGCTCCCGTCGGTGGCGCCCAGCACTTTACTGCGCCCATCGTAGGTGATCTGGGCGTAGCCTGTAATCTTCGGCGGCGGCAGCGGACGGTGCAAATACCAGATCGCTGAGGCCAGTCCAGCGGCCAAAACGACTGCACCGGACATCAGCCACCCCGGCAACCTCTTGTGCTTCCCGCCTGGCTCCGTGTGATCGCCGCTGGTGTTCGTCTGGGGCTGCGCGGTCGTGGCAACCGCGGCTTGCCAGTTGGCAGGCACGGCGGCTGGTTCGCCGCTCACCGGAACGACGGGCTTCGCAACCCCGTCCAGTTCTCCTGACGCATCCTCGGAGACCCCGACCTTTCCGATGAATCGGTATCCGACCGTGGCCACGGTCTCGATGTAACGCGGGTTGCGGGTCTCATCTCCCAGCAGACGCCGCAGCAGCGCGATGCTGCGCGCCAGGGAGTTGTCGGTGACCGCGGCGTCGCCCCAGACAGCGTTGAGTAGTTCTTCCTTCCCGATCAGCTTCCCTGGATTGCGCAGCAGGGTCAGGAGGACGCGAAATGCCTTTGGCTCGACGGCCAACGTCTCGCCCGCCTTGACCAGCGTGAACTCGCGTTCGTGAACCTCAACATCATCGAATCTGAAAATAAAGAACTTACCCGCCATCATAACTCCATCATGCGTTCACCAAACGCGTTCAGGAATAGATCAACCGCGCCCAGAAACTGATCAGGAGCCCGTCAGGACCATGCACAGACATGCGCCCAGTGTGACCTCAGCCTATCCGGCTGAGGAGCTCACGCAATGTCGATTTCCAAGTGGTTCGCTTCAATCATTCTCGCAGCGGCAGCCGTTTCAACTGTTTCAGCAGAGACCCATTGCCCCGGAGATGTCGCCAGTTTAACCTTCAATCTTGCCAACCGTCACCAGATTATTGTCCCGGTATCCATAAACCACGCCGGCCCGTTCAACTTTCTTCTGGATACCGGAACCCAGATGACGATGGTCGACCCCGCACTGGCCGCCGAACTCCACCTGAGCACAGAGGGCACTGCCAACGTGGCAAGCGTCGGGGTCTCCGCAACCGCTTCGTTCGCCCGGCTTGACCTGATTGAAGCCGGCGCCAGCGCCGCCGCCAACCAGAAGGTGCTTGTCTATGACCTGCACAATCTCCAGGCCTCGGGCCTTCCCATTCGCGGCGTCCTCGGCGAGGACTTCCTCGAGCGGTACGACATGCTGATCGACAATGGGCACAACCTGCTCTGCCTGGACGACACGGGCAAGATGCGGGCGAACATCAAAGGAGCGCACATTGCGCTTCAGGCATCTGACCAGGGCGCGGAAGGCGCTTCGCTGGCCGCGTCGCTGATTGTGACGGCCCGCCTCACCGATGGAATGCGTCCCGTTCGCTTGAAGCTCGACTCCGGATCAAACGTGCCCTTCCTTTACAACCCCTCGGAGACCCTGGCGCTCGGCTTGTTCCATAATGTGTCGCTGCAAGGTGGCGGCTCAGGCGGAGCGCAGCGGACGTTCACCGCATTGCCAGCGCAGAACGTGAAGATCGGCTCGGTCGATCTGACCAAGGTTACGTTCATTACTCTCGCGGGCGCCCAGAAGAACTCGCATACAACCGAGTTCGATGGCCTGCTGACTATGGGCCTCTTCCGCCGCGTCTTCGTCGATCACACCGATCACTATGCAGTTCTTGACCCTTGGTAGGGCTCAATTCGGACCTCTGCGGAGAATTGTCGCCGAACAGGAAACTCCGATGGGTTGCGTCGCAACTGGCAGGAACTACTCGCGGGGCTGCTCTTCGGGGAGGCGAGGCGCACGGGTATTTGAGTTGACCGGAGATGTATCTAGTCAGTGCCTGGCGATGTGATTAGGGGAACCATGCGCGCTCCAGCTCATTAAGCCCGGATGATCGGCTAACCGGAAATCACTACTTGATCAACATCCCAGCAGCCCTCGGCGTGGATGATCTCGCTCATTCCTTCTGGCTGCCCGTGGCAGGACTCCAGCTTACGCACCTTCGGTCCCTTGCTCCCTTGCTCCCCCGCGTCCCCCGCACGCAAGCCCGCTTTAGCGGGCGAGATATGGTAGCCCCAGGCGCAAGCCTGGGGACAGCCCACGCCACAACGCGCTAGCCCGCGTCAGCGGGCGAAAGAACTCATCG
>JBEKWT010000357.1:0-3519 GCA_049512795.1 Occallatibacter sp. | reverse complement strand
AGATACTTGGTCTTCCCGTAGTTGTAATGACCGCACGTCATCGCATTCGATGGCGTGCCCTCGTCGAGCCGGCAGCCTGGTTGGTAGCCGTACGAGCTGATCGACGACGTGTACACGAAGCGCTTCGCTTTTTTCTGAAGAGCGACATCGAGCATGTGCTCCGTCCCGACGACGTTGTCCTGATACTGCTGCGCGTCGTGTGCGGACCATGAGCTCGTGTTCGCCGCGGCGTGAAATACCGCATCCGGAGAATCTGGCATGGCCTCGACCAACGACTCGCGGTCGGTGATGTTGCCAATGGCTATAGTGGCTCCGAGTCGATTCAACCACTCAGTCTTGTCGGTCGGCAGGCATAGCGCCCTGATGTCCCAGTCTTCACGCACAAGTTGCTCGATGAGATTTCGGCCAAGAAACCCTGTAGCTCCAGTAACGAACGCGCGTCGCTTCATTGGTGCGTACTCGCGTTACATTCGGCTGCAACCGAACCACTGGAATCGATCGGCCCAAGACCAGTCATCCAGTCGATCATGGTGCGGAACGCAAGGCCCATATTGCCCACTTGAACGTGGTTCTGCGCCTGCTCAGCGCGTGTGAACAGGCGCGCGGTCAGTGAGCGTACATGTGTCAGGGTGGCGATCTGATCGGGTAAGTAGTGCACTGGAATGTAGTGATCCTCGGCGCCCGCCAGAAGGAGCACGTCCTGCGTCACCCGGGGCGAAATATCAGCTGTCCCGTATTTTTGATAGTGCTTCAGCATCTCATAGGGCGTCTTCAGACCGGTGTTGTGCAAGGCCAGTTGAATCGCCCATTCCAGCAGGAGGCTTTGGGCCATGGCGCCGGCGACGAATTTGTTGACAGCGTCCTCGTCGCCGGAGCCGAAACATTCGATGAGTTTTTCGCGCCCTGGCGACGGCACGGTGAGCAGCATGCACTCAAGATAATTGGGGCAAACGTCGTAGGCGATGACTCGGCGGACGCGCGGCTCAAAGGCCGCGGCGCGAATGACCAACCCGCCGCCGAGGGAGAAGCCCATCAACGTGACCGCGTCGAGGCGGAAGAAGTCCAGCACCGCTTTGACCGGCTTCTCCCACTCAGGACTCATGGTCAGGTGCGCCAATTCGAGCGCCGCTCCCTGGCCGGGGCCCTCGAACAGGATTGTGTCGTAGCCTGCGTCGCGAAAGACCAGGGCCGCGGGCAACCATTCCTCGATATAGCTGTCGAACCCACCGAAGACAACCAGCGTCCCCTTCGGCTTCTTCGGCGTGAGTCGGTAGGCGGGGAGCCAGCCGGTCTCAAAGGGAATTCTGCTATAGGCCGACGGCGCAATCTGGAGATGATCAAGGAGCAGATCGACAAAGCGCTGGCGTGTGGGCAGCTTGCGCGGATCGCTAAACAGCAAGAAGAATTCGGAGAGACGCAGATAGTAAGCCCCTTTGCGCACCTCGTGCCGGGCAAGCGCCTTTTCTCCCAAGTTGAGAACGATTTTTGTGAACGTCGGATAATCGTTCACGCCGGCCAAACCTTCGCGCATCTCGGTCAGCATGCTGTCGTCGCCGACCCAGCCATAGAAGCGGTTCAGTTGAAAATTGATGCTGATGTTGGGGTGTAAGTCGTAATAGCCGATTGGAAACGGCAACGACGGGGAAGTTGATGGGGTTAATTCCAGGGCCGTCGTCTTGTCGATGACGGCGAGACTTGGATTCGTTTTCACTTCGGTTCTGGTATTCATAGCGTTCTCCTTCATGTGCTCAACGGCACCACACTTGTGCTCTTCTGATCCGCGAGAAGCGCTGAGCCGGTCCCGTCTGCGCGATTCGCAAGATTGGAAGCGTCGCCCCCCGATTGAGGGGTGGCGAGAGCCGCGCCCTTAGAACTCAGTACGCGTCGGACCAAGCCGGGGAACAATACCCTGGCCGCCGCAACGAGCGCGTAGCCGCGCGGCACATAGCGTTCAGCCTTGCGTTTCGTCGCAACTTCGAATATGGCGTCGGCGGCATCGCCGGGGGTTGCCACAGTCCACCGGGTCAAGCGGCGCGCAAGAAGTTCGCGCTGCGGGAATCCTTCCGTGGCCACAAAGCCTGGGAGCACGATACCGACGTGAACGCCGCTTGCAGCCTCCTCCAGAGAAAGAGCGTCCGACCAGGCCGCGATGGCCGCCTTGCTTGCTGCATAGCCCCCGGTCGCTGGACGTGCAACTCGGCCGCCAAGGCTCGATACGTTTACGATCGCGCTCGGCGCAGACTCGCGCAGTATAGGTAGCAATGCCTCCGTCAGCCGGACGGCAGCGTCGAAGTTGATGGCCATTGTCCGCCGCACGTTTTCCCAACCGCCATCGGCAAACCGCGCCGTCCAACGGGCGCCCGCATTGTTTACCAAAAGGTGCAAATGGCCATGCTTCTTAATCACATGGTCTCGGATTCGCGTCGGCGCGTCGGCATCTGTCAGGTCGGCCGCAAGCCAGGTAGACGGTATCGACAACTCACCAGCCAGCTTTTGCAGCAGCGCCTCCTCTCGATCGACTAGGACGAGTTGGCAACCAGGCTCACGCGCCAAACGGCGTGCAGTTGCCTCGCCTATCCCGCGCGCGGCGCCGGTTATCAAAGCGATGAATGGATTCGGCAGGGAATTCATGATTGCAGCCTCCGTATTTTTGCCGGCGGGAATTGGATTCGTTTTCACTTCAATCACGGGCGTCATTTCAGCCTTTCTCCTGCTCTTCTTGAAACCGCGCGTCGATGGGTGGTCGTCAGTCTACCGGCCCATGCCAACGCTGCTGGCCATCGGCCGGTTCCGGCTAACGTTTACGAAGGCACGAGGAGGGCCGATCATAGTTCTTTACGGGAATTGCAACGCGGTTAGTGTGCGGCCCCGCCATTTGCCGATCCCAGGAACGAACAAGGTCAAGCACCTATGACGGACGCTCGGGGTTGGGACCGCCTGAGGACCCACGCGAGCGCGTTTTGGCTCGGTTGCGGGCATGATTCACTCGGCAAAGGCCCATGTCTTTGACAGGCCCGCGAGGCCCGGAGCAAGTTGATAATCTGGCCCTAACTGACCCAACATCGTCACTTGACGCCCGGCGGTCGTCTATTTCCGGGAAAACCTGTAGGAGACAGTCCTGAACTGCGAACACTTGGGCTTCCAGAAATCTAATGTAAGAACCGAGCCATGGCAGCCCGCGTGGTTGGTTTTTCCTGCCTCCCGTCTTCTCTGCGGTTTCGCGGTCGGCCTCGGCTTCGGCATCGCTTGCCTAACGTTTTAGTTAAAGCTACACTGTAGTGATTAGATCACGCCGGGCGAACGGAATCAATCGCCGAAGGCTATGTTTCACGCGACTGATCCCTTCGCGACAAGATGATGGCCATGGGAACTGAAGGTTTTATCCTGGCGGGCAGACACATTCGTCTCGAACCGCTTGACCACCACCATATCGACGGCTTGGTAGCCGCGGCGGCAACTGAACCATGTCTCTACCAGTGGAGTCCCGTACCGCAGGGTAAGGCAGCAGCAGCCAGCTAC
>JBEKWT010000356.1:0-3550 GCA_049512795.1 Occallatibacter sp. | reverse complement strand
GCAACGACGGTGAACATCATGGTGGTCGGTCACAAGGACGGCATCGTGATGATCGAGTCGGGCGCAAAGGAGGAGACCGAAGAGGTCATTCTGTCGGCCATCGAATTTGCCCACGACGAGATCAAGAAAATTGTCGCGGCGATCGACGAGCTGGTTGCCAAGGCCGGCAAGCAGAAGCGGGCATTTACCGCTCCCGAGACTGACGAGGCTTACTACGGCGAGCTGAAGGCCAAGATCGGTGACCGGTTGAAGGACGCGCTGGACACCAAGGCGCACGCCAAGACGGAGAGCTACGCACTGGTCAAGACGATCAAGGATGAGTTGGCGGCTGAACTGCCGGCTGACGATCCTAACGCGAAGAAAAAGCTGGCGCACTATTACGAGCTGCTGCGGGAGCGGCTGTTCCGCGAGCAGGTGACGAAGGAGCGCATCCGGCCCGACCGGCGCGCGTTCGACGAGATTCGTCCGATCACGATCGAGACGGGCGTGCTGCCACGGACGCACGGATCGGCGCTATTTACGCGCGGCGAGACGCAGGCACTGGTGACAGCCACGCTGGGCACGACGGACGACGGGCAGCGCCTCGAAAGCTACGAAGGCGAGCAGCGGAAGAACTTTATGCTGCACTACAACTTTCCCCCGTTCAGCGTGGGCGAGACAGGCCGCATGACGGGCGTTGGCCGGCGCGAAGTGGGCCACGGAGCTTTGGCGGAGCGCGCCATCAGCGCGGTTTTGCCAAGCGCCGATGAATCGCCGTATTCGATTCGCATCGTGAGCGACATTCTGGAGTCGAACGGATCTTCTTCGATGGCTTCAGTGTGCGGAGCCAGCCTGGCGCTCTTCGATTCCGGCATCAAGTTGAAGGGCGCTGTAGCCGGAGTGGCGATGGGCCTGGTGAAGGAAGGCGATGACTACGCCATCCTGACCGACATTGCCGGCGCGGAAGACCACTACGGCGACATGGACTTCAAGGTGGCCGGAACGCGCAAGGGAATTACCGCGCTGCAGATGGACATCAAGATCGGCGGCCTGACTCGCGAGATTCTGCGGCAGGCGATGGAACAAGCGCGGCAAGGAAGGCTGTTCCTTTTGGACAAGATGGATGCGGTTCTGGACGGGCCGCGCGTGGAGCGTTCGAAGTATGCACCGCGCATCGAGACCGTGATGATCCCGACGGACAAGATTCGCGACCTTATCGGCAAGGGCGGAGCGACGATTCGCGGCATCGTGGAACAGACGGGCGCGAAGATCGATGTGGACGACACGGGCAAGGTGAGTGTGGCATCGAGCGACGCCGAGGGCCTGCAGAAGGCGCTGGCAATCATCGGCAACCTGACCGCGGTTCCCGAAGTAGGCAAGACATACCTCGGTAAAGTGGTGCGGCTGGCCGAATTCGGCGCGTTTGTGGAGCTGTTCCCAGGAACGGATGGACTGCTGCACATTTCCGAGATCGCGGAGCACCGCGTAAAGGAAGTGAAGGACGAACTGCGCGAGGGCGACCAGGTGATGGTGAAGGTGCTGGCCATCGAAGGCAATCGCATCAAGCTGAGCCGCAAAGCGCTCATCAAGGAACAGAAGGCGAAGCTGGTGCAGTCGGCCCCGCCGGAGGCGGATGAAGTGGAGTTTACGCAGCCGATCGTAAAGGCGGCGCCTCCGAGCCCCAGAAGCGCCGCGCCGCGCAATGAGTTTGACGAGCGCCAGCCGAGCTCGAACCAGAGCACGATTCTGATCGAAGGCGGAGACGACTTCGAAGAGGATGGTGGCGTGGAGCTCGACGAGACAAACGAGCCGAACTTCAACCGCGTGGACGGAGCCCCTGTTGTTCATGCCGGCGGCCCGCCGTTCGCCGGCGGACGGCCCGGCGGAGGAGCGGGCGCAGGAGCAGGCGCAAACAACCGGCGCAGGCGGCGGCGCGGCAGACGCGGACCCGGCGGCGGACAGGGATGAAGAATCTGCTCAATTGAGCAAAAGAAGACCCGGACGATATGTCCGGGTCTTCGTATCTGGGGCGAAGTGCCGGTTAGTGGCTTCTCAAGCGGTCAAACGGTTTGCGGAGGTGGGGTATCCGCTGCGGATTGAAGTCCCTGCTGCGGCTTGACGCTGACGGGTGATTTCTTCTTCTGCGGCTGGGCTGGTTCCTGCACGCCGTTTTCCCTGGCTGCGTTCTTGCCGGCATACATGCGGAGATCGGCCGCGATGCGCAGGGATTCGGCATCCGCAGCTTCGTCAGGAAAGACCGCAATGCCCACGCTGGCGCCTACTTGCACTTTGAGTTCGCCAAAGGTAAAGGGCTCATCGAGAAGCTGGGTCAGGGTGCGGGCAACGCGCGCGGCATCGGCACGGGTCATTGGCTCTTCGAGAATCACGGAGAACTCGTCTCCACCGGTGCGCGCCACGGTGTCGGAGCGGCGCACGCGGCCGGTGAAAAGAGTGCTCACATGCTTCAACAATTCGTCGCCCACATGATGGCCGGCGGTATCGTTCACCTTCTTGAAGTCATCCAGGTCGATGAGAAGCAAGGCGACATGCGAGCCGGTGCGTCGGGCGCGCTCGATAGCGCCGTCGAGGCGATCCTGAAAGAGGCGCCGGTTGGGCAGGCCGGTCAGTTCGTCATGCAGGGCCAGGTACTTGTTGTGTTCGAGTTGGTCCTCGAGGAGAAGCATGATCATGCCCACTGCCACCACATATTTGGGCAGATTCCAGACCTCGTTTTCGAGGTGGAGATTAGGCAAGAAGTAGAGGACGCATGGTCCTGCCACGAAGACGCTCGCCCAGGCAAAGAAACCGGCGATGGTGATGAAGGCTCCCGCAGTTGCGCGCCTGTAGGTGAACCAGAAATGGATTGCGCAGCCGAGATAGACGGTAAAGAGTACCGCCTCGAACGCAAGCATTGTGCCCACGCCGGGCCGGTTTTGAAAGATCAACAAGAAGATCGAAAGGCCTACATTGAGGGCGACGATCGTCCAGCGCAACGGATGCATGAACTGACGCCAGCTGAGAATCAAAATAGCAAGTGGCACTGCGCCGATGAGCGCCGCTGCGGGCATCAAAGCCCAGGATGCGACGGGTTTGATGACGAGAAGTCCGAAGTAGAGCGTATAGGTCGTGAGAAAAACGGCAAGCATCCATTGGCTGGAGCGCTGTAGGCTGCGATGGGGCACGGCCGCCCACATAAACAAGACGCCAGCACAGGCAAGAGCGGCAAGTCCGATGAAATACGCGAGGCTGGCCCAGTTTCCGGGAGAGTCGAGAAATGCGAAGGCCGCAAAATGGAGTGCGATCAGGAGCCAGCCGGTGAGCCAGACGGCTGAGACCGATTTCCGGCCATGCCGCGCGACAGACGCAAACGCGACAGTGAGGAGCCCGACGGCTCCCAGATCAGGAAGTTTGCTCCAGTCAACCAAGGCACTCCGATCATGCGCGTGCGTTGCGCCGCGCTTTTTTATCTGTATTACCGAATTACCGACAGGATGGGCGATTTTCTAAGAAAGCGCGATAGCGCTTTTGTAGGACTCTTAAGGCACCAGTATACACTTTGGTAATCTTACCG
>JBEKWT010000355.1:0-3562 GCA_049512795.1 Occallatibacter sp. | reverse complement strand
AGAGACGATGATTTCCGCGCAGACGATTGAGGCGTTCTGGACCGCGGTGCGTCATGCGAAGCCGTTCAGCGTGGGATTGAACTGCTCGCTGGGACCGGATTTGATGGCGCCGTTTTTGCGCGAGCTTGCGGAGAAGGCGGACGTAGCCGTGTCTTGCTATCCGAACGCGGGATTGCCGAATCCGCTATCGGCGACGGGGTTCGATCTGGGGCCGGAGGATATGGCGCGGTACCTTGGCGAGTTTGCGCGCGAGGGACTGATTAATCTTGCCGGCGGCTGCTGCGGCAATACTCCGGAGCACATTGCGGCGATCGCGAAGGCGCTGGAGGGAGTTGCGCCGCGCAAGATTCCGTCTGCGGTGGCCGCGGAGACTTGCGCCGTTGAGAGCGCGGCATGAGCGCGGGTCCGGCAAAGCCTGTTGAGACAAAACCGCTGCGATTGTCGGGATCGCAGCCGTTCACACAACAACCTGGTGTCTTCATCCTGATTGGCGAGCGGACCAATGTGGCCGGGTCGCCGAAGTTCGCCAAGCTGATCAAAGAGGGCAAATACGAAGAAGCTGTAAGCGTGGCGCGGCAGCAGGTGGAGAACGGCGCGAACGTGCTCGACATCTGCATGGATGAGGGGATGATCGACGGCGTGGCGGCGATGACGCGCTACCTGCAGTTGCTGGCCAGCGAGCCTGAAGTGGCGAAGGTCCCGTTCATGATCGACTCCTCAAAGTGGGAAGTGATTGAGGCGGGATTGAAGTGCCTGCAGGGCAAGGGCATTGTGAACTCGATTTCGCTGAAGGAGGGCGAGCAAAAGTTTCGCGAGCACGCGGCGACGGTGCGGAAGTATGGCGCAGCTGCTGTGGTGATGGCCTTCGATGAGCAGGGGCAGGCCGCGGGATTCGAGGACAAGACGCGGATTTGCGAGCGGGCCTACAGGATTTTGACGCGCGAGCTGTGCTTTCCGCCTGAGGACATCATCTTCGATCCGAACATTCTGACCGTGGCGACGGGGATGGAGGAGCACAACAACTACGGGATGGACTTCATCCGGGCGACGCGATGGATCAAGGAGAATTTGCCGCACGCGAAGGTGAGCGGCGGCGTGTCGAACGTGTCGTTCAGCTTTCGCGGCAATAATAAGGTGCGCGAGGCGATGCACGCGGCGTTTTTGTATCACGCGATTGTCGCCGGCATGGATATGGGCATTGTGAACGCGGGCATGCTGGAGGTGTACGAGGAGATTGAGCCGGAGCTCAAGGAACTGGTGGAGGACGTGCTGCTGAATCGGCGGCCGGATGCGACGGAACGGCTGGTGGAGTTCGGCGAGAAGTTGAAGGCGGCGGGAGCGGCGGGCGCAGGCGACGAGGGGAGCGAGAAAAAAGTTGAAGAGTGGCGGAACGGGACGGTTGAGGCGCGGCTGAGCCACGCGCTGGTGAAGGGGATCGATGCGTACGTCGAGGCGGATACGGAAGAGGCGCGCGTGAAGCTGGGACGGCCGCTGGCGGTGATTGAAGGCCCGCTGATGGACGGCATGGGCGTGGTGGGAGATTTGTTTGGCGCGGGAAAGATGTTTCTGCCGCAGGTGGTGAAGTCGGCGCGGGTGATGAAGAAGGCCGTGGCTTATTTGACGCCATTTATGGAGGCGGAGAAGGCGCAGATGGCCGCGGCGGGCCTGGCGGTGCGGGTGCAGGGAAAGATTGTGCTGGCGACGGTGAAGGGCGACGTGCACGACATTGGGAAGAATATTGTGGGCGTGGTGCTGGCCTGCAACAACTACGAAGTAATTGATATGGGCGTGATGGTTCCGGCGGAGAAGATTTTGGAGCGCGCGCGAGAGGTGAGAGCGGACATCGTCGGGCTGAGCGGACTGATTACACCGTCGCTCGACGAGATGGTGCATGTGGCGCGGGAGATGGAGCGGCAGGGAATGAAACTGCCGCTGCTGATTGGCGGAGCCACGACGAGCCGCGCGCATACGGCGGTGAAGATCGCTCCGCACTACAGCGAGCCGGTGGTGCATGTGCTGGACGCAAGCCGGGCTGTGCCGGTGACGACGAGCCTGCTGAGCGATGAGGGCAAGCCGGAGTTTGTGGCGCAGTACAAGGCCGAATATGAGGCGCTGCGGAAGGCGCACGCGACGCCACGGCGGGCGGTAGTTCCTCTCGAGACGGCGCGGGCGAGGCGAACGCCGATTGAATGGCGGGCGGAGGATTTGGCGAGGCCGGCGTTTTTGGGCGTGCGCGTTCTGGAGGATTTTCCGCTGGCGACGCTGAGAGAGTTCATCGATTGGAGCCCGTTCTTCCATACGTGGGAGCTGAAGGGGGTTTATCCAAGGATTCTTGAGGACGAGAAGCAAGGCGAGCAGGCGCGACAGATTTTTGCGGAGGGAAATGCGCTGCTGGACCGGATTGTGAAAGAGAAGCTGCTGAGGGCGCGGGGCGTGTACGGGTTTTTTGCGGCGAGCGCGACGGGCGACGACGTGGAACTGTACACGGATGAGAGCCGCGCGAAGGTGCTCACGCGGGTTCATTTCCTGCGGCAGCAATCGGACCGCGAGGGGAATGAGCCATGCCGGTCGTTGGCGGATTTTGTTGCGCCGAAGGAGACGGGGCTCAAGGATTCCATCGGAGCGTTTGCGGTGACCAGCGGGTTTGGGTTGAAGGAATTGTGCGACCAGTTCAAGGCCGCGCACGACGACTATAACGCGATCATGGCGGAGGCGCTTGCCGACCGGCTGGCGGAGGCGTTTGCAGAATGCCTGCACAAGCGCGCGCGCGAGGATTGGGGTTATGGTCGCGACGAGAAGTTGAGCAGCGATGAGCTGATCCACGAAAAGTATCGCGGGATACGGCCGGCGCCGGGGTATCCAGCGTGCCCCGATCACACGGAGAAGAGCACGCTGTGGAAGCTGCTGGATGTGAAGAAGAACGCGGGCATTGAGCTGACCGAGTCGTATGCGATGTGGCCGGGGTCGAGCGTGAGCGGATTTTATCTTGCGCATCCGGCGAGCCGGTACTTCAGCTTGGGGAAGATCGGCCGCGACCAGGCGGAAGACTACGCGAAGCGCAAGGGGATGAGCGTGGCCGAGGTGGAACGCTGGCTGGGTCCTAACCTGAATTACGAGGCGGGGGCGTAGGCGATCATCTTTGCGGTCCCAATAAGGAATGATGGCGTTGAAGTGCACCGTCCACGGGGCAGCTCTTTCCACATTTGAGTTGCATTGGACGGACAAGCGTTCATTTCGTCTCTCTCCTCAGAAAACAATTTTAAAAACATTCGAAACTTTTGAGTCCTGCGGGGGTTCGTGAGTGTAATTGGGGATTTTCCGTCCATTGCGTCTCGCGGGAGCAAATCTCGTTGAGAGGCGGAGGGATTCTTTGCCTTGGAGGGCAGTGTATGAAGCGTGCAATGTTCGTTGTGTTCTCACTTCTGCTGACGCCATCGCTGTTTGCGGACGCCAGCTCGCGGCTGATTCCGGCGGGGGCGCTGGTATCGTGCACGACCGGCGACGGGAAGATCTCATCAAAGACAACTGCTGTTGGCGATCCGGTGCTGTGCAAGGTGCAGTT
>JBEKWT010000354.1:0-3566 GCA_049512795.1 Occallatibacter sp. | reverse complement strand
TCCGCGCCGGCCACATCCACAAGCGTACAGCCGATCAGGTCGCCGACGTAAACTTCGTCTTCGCCCAACTCCACCCGCTCCTCGCGCGGAATCGCCACGGTGAGTCCGGCCAGCAGCTCCGCCGCCGAGATTGAATCGACGCCGGCAAAGTGCAGCACCACGCCGCCCTTGTGCAGCCAATGGTTCTTGAGCTCCACCTGCCGAGGCGCCTGCGCAGCCGCCCGCGCGCCTGTTTCGGCTGCCGCGCCCGCCGCCGCAGGCACTTCCGCGGCCAGCAGCCAAACCTGCCGCCTCTCTGAAAACTTGTCAGGAAAGTCAGTAAGAATCTCGGCGAAGACCTCGCCCTTTCGGCCCTGCGGACGGCGAATCCGCGCCAGCCCAACCCACGCTTCGGGCGGTTCCGGCACGGCTACCTCCGGCTCCGGAATCGAGCGGCGCGGCCAGAAAACACGCTAGCCCTCGTCGTCCTCTTCCAGAATGTCGAGCGTAAAGCGATGGTGCAGCTTCATGCTCACCGCACCCAGGATGGTGCGCACCGAGCGCGCCGTGCGCCCTTGCTTGCCGATCACCTTGCCCACATCCTGCGCCGCCACGCGGAGCCTGAGAACAGTGTTCTCATCCCGGTTCACGGCTTCCACTTCCACGGCGTCCGGCTCATCCACCAGGGCCCGCGCAATCTCGCGGACCAGTTCGTCTACCTGCACCAGATCGACTTGGGTCATGATCGTGCCTTTGACCTCTTGCGTTGGGGTTTTGATGACATTGAATCTGTGCGCGAATAGTAACACTTGAAACCCGCTCGGAGCAAAGACTTCGAGCCGAGCCTGCCGCGCCTCGTCCCGGGTCTTGACCCGAGTCCCGTCCCGCTCAAGCGGCAAATCAGGCTGCGGCCGGGTCTGCAACCTGGGTCGCTGTCGGGGCTGCGGCCTCGACAGCGGGCTCTGCCGCCGCGGTCACCGGGTGTTTGGCGACGAGCTTCGCCAGAGTGGGTGAGAGCGTCGCGCCCTTGCTGCGCCAGTACGCGATCCGCTCGTGCTTCAGGTCGACGGTGGCAGGATTGGTGCGAGGATTGTATGTGCCGACAACCTCGATGGAGCGGCCATTGCGGGCGCGGTCCTTCTCAATCACGACAATGCGGTAATAGGGCTGCTTGCGGGCGCCGAAACGCGCCAATCGGATCATAACCACGATGAATCGATTCCTTTCAGCTTCCTGAGCTTGAGTGAGCCTGAACTTGAATGTGCCTGAACTTGAGTGAACCTGAACCTGAGTAAAATCATCCGGAGAGTTTGCCGGCTTGTTCCGGGCTCGCATTCACCCGCCGGGCGAGCAAATCGCAGGGGTTCCGGCGCAACAACGGCCAGGCAGATGCGCCCGGCCGCACAAATCACAACACCTAAGTATCGCCGAAACAGGGCAGTTGAGGCAAATCCGCGCCCCTGGCCGGCAAGACGCTGCAACGCCGCAAGATCCGCTTTCCTGCCCCCAGCCAATCCGCGGCGCTCGCTTATGATGGCAGAACCGGCTCCCGGTCCATCCGAATGGCGGATTCGGGATCGGGGCTCTCGAACCGAAACCATGAATCGCGAGTATCAAAAATGCCGATCCAGCCGGTTGGGCCGCGAGATGGAACTGCTTGTCTTCGGCCACGCAGGCTTGCCCGTGCTGGTCTTTCCCACTTCCGGCGGGCGCTTTTACGAGTTTGAAGACCGAGGCATGATCGCGGCCTTCGCGGCCAAGCTCGATGCCGGCCGCGTGCAATTTTTCTGCGCCGACTCAGTGAATGACGAAAGCTGGTACAACCGCAAAGCTCGGCCGCGCCAGCGCATCGCACGCCACATGCAGTATGAGCAGCACGTCTTGGATGAAATTGTCCCGTTCGTCCGCCAGAAGAACCCCGACCCGCGCCTCGTCGCGCTTGGGTGCAGTCTCGGCGGCTATCACGCGGTCAACATCGCCCTGCGCCACCCGGAGATCTTCACTGGATTTGTGTCCCTGTCGGGCACATTTGATCTCACCGGCTTTCTCGACGGCTATTACGACAACGATTGCTACTTCCATTTGCCCACACACTATCTGCCCCGGCTCAACGACCCGTGGTTTCTCGATCGCTTCCGGCGCAACAAGTATGTGCTCGCCACTGGCTGGGACGACCAGTGCCTGGGCCAAAATCAGGAACTTGACCGCATTCTGAATGACAAAGGAATCCCGCACCAGATTGACGTCTGGGATTCGCCCCATTCTCATGACTGGCCTGCCTGGCAGCGAATGGCGCAGCAATATTTGTGACGGTTGACCGCGAGTTCCGATGAATGATTTTCGCGAAGACCTTTTGAGGGAGGACTTTCAATGAGCCAACTCAACCCATACGAGAGCTTCCTTGACGGACAGCCGGTCGATACGATTCTGGCCTCAACCGAGGACGCCATCGCCGAGTGTCTGAAGGCGATTGGCCCAAACCGGATCAACCTGCCGCCTGCTCCCGGCAAATGGAGTGCGGCAGAGATCGTCTGCCACTTCGCCGACTGCGAGATTGTTTTCGCATTCCGGCTCCGTCAGACTCTCGCCGAGGATGGTCCAACCATCGAGCCGTTCGACCAGGACAAATGGGCCGCAGGCTACTCCGGCATTCCGGCTGCCGAGGCGCTTGCCGCCTTTTCTGCCTCGCGCAAATGGAATCTGCGATTGATTCGCGATGCACTCCCCGGCGCCGCAGGCAGAACCATGACCCATCCCGAGCGCGGAACCATGACTTTTCAAACAATCGTCGAAACCATGGCTGGTCACGACTTGAATCACCTCGGCCAGTTGCGCCGCATCGCAAGCCAAGGTTCGTGACCAGCGAAGGGCCGCCACGCCCTGACGTACACTGTTGCCGGGCATCCGAGCCGGACGAACCGTGCCGAACGATCCCGATACCCGATATACGCCCGCCACGGGATGTGCCGGGGGGACAACTTCATGAAGAGGATTGGCGTGCTGTTCGGTGTGGAGAACAGTTTCCCCAGCGCGCTGGTTGAGCGGATCAACGCGCGAAATCCTTCCGGAATTCAGGCTGAGTTCGTTCAAACGGGAGCAGTCGATCTCAATCAAAGACCGCGCTACGCCGTCATTCTTGACCGTATTTCCCATGAGATTCCGTTCTATCGCGCGTTCCTGAAAAATGCCGCGCTGAACGGAACGGTCGTAATCAACAATCCCTTCTGGTGCTCGGCCGACGACAAATTCTTCAATTACGCGCTGGCCGTGCGGTTGGGCGTAGCCGTGCCGCCCACCGTGCTCCTTCCGCACAAGGAATATCCAAACGGAACCACCTCGAAATCGCTGCGCAATCTGGAATTCCCGCTCGATTGGGACGGCGTGTTTGCCGCCATCGGCGAGCATGGATTCTTGAAGCCGATCCACGGCGGCGGCTGGCGCGATGTGCAAGAAGTGCGCGGCCGCGACGAGTTCTTTCGCGCTTACGACCAGTCGCGCCAATTGTGCATGGTGGCTCAGAAGGCCATCGAGTACACCGAGTATTTCCGTTGCTTTGTCTTGGGGGCACAGAAAGTTCGCATCATGCC
>JBEKWT010000353.1:0-3575 GCA_049512795.1 Occallatibacter sp. | reverse complement strand
CACGCCGAACTGCTTTTGCGCCTGCTGGGCAAGCTCTACGGAACGGACGGCAGCTTTGAGGAGGGCGCGCGCGTGGTGCGTCAATTCATGGTCAACGCTGGTGTAGAGAATGGCGACTTCTTTCTCTATGACGGCTGCGGCTTAAGCACCAACGACAAAATTGCGCCGCGCGCATTCACGCGGCTGTTGGCCTATGCGTCGAAGCAGCCGTGGGGCGAGGAATGGCGCGAGACGCTGCCGGTGGCCGGCGTCGACGGCACGCTGGATCACCGCTTCACAAATTCGCCGCTGAAAGGGCGCATGTGGGCCAAGACGGGGACGCTCGACGAGGTGAACACCCTTTCCGGGTACGTGAATGCCGCAAGCGGGCGGATGCTGGCGTTCTCCATCCTCGTCAACGACCGCTATCCCGGCAGCAACGCTGAAGATGAGGCCATCGACCGCATCGCTGAAGCCATCGCCGCGGCGGAGTGAAGGGCAGCGGCGGCGGAGCCGTCCTGTTTGCAGCCGCCAATCCCTTTCTGGAAAGGAGTTGCAAAACGGGTGACACTCGTTCATTGCACATGCTGAACGCGGCTCAAGCGGCTGTATCATGGGAGGCAATGCGCACGTGGAATCTTCTTATGGCCTCTGCTCTGACGACATTTGCGTTCGGTTTAGCCGGCTGCCGCACGCTGCCGCCGTCGAAGCCGTCGACTGAGTGGACGCCCCAGGAGGCACGCGGCGCGGCGGTGTTCAACCAAAAGTGCGCACGCTGCCACTATCCGACTACGACAGCGCCCCTGCACGGGCCAGGCTTGCAGGCGATTACCAAGGTGAAGGCCATGCCCTCAGGCGCACCGCCTACTGACGAGCGGCTGACGGCAGTAATTGTCGACGGGCGGGGGATGATGCCCGCAACGCAGTTGAACGACGAAGATCTCGCTGACCTGCTCGCCTACTTGCACACGCTATGAGCACGAACGCCAATACGAGCACTCCAAGAACCGATATGGCGCAGGCGCCCACGGGCCGGAATTCGCAGAAGCCGCAGCTCCTCAAGCTCCCTGGCCTGATCGCAATCAGCCTTTACATGCTCCTGCTGTCTGGTGTCACCGTCGTGTCTGTCATGAACCACCGCGCCGGGGTGCTCTATCTTATCTTCTCAGTGCTCTTCATCGCCGGGGCGCTGGGCTTGCTGCTGCTGTTGCGCTGGGCGTGGGCGCTCACGCTGGCTGCCGTGGCGCTTCTGTCGGGATCGTTCCTTTGGGGATTTTCGCTGCAGCACTCGTATCCATCCCTGGTGCAGGGTTTGCTGAATCTTCTCTTCTTCCTCTATCTGGTCCGCTCCGATGTGCGGGAGAAACTGAAGTAAACGCACAAGGCTTCCAACCAAAACCTAGAACCAGTAATTCGGCGCGATCACGCGCAGGAGGGCGCGCGTGCTTCTCGCAAGAGCAGTGCGGGGCGAGTCGTAGCGCCGGTCTTTGAAGCCAAAGTGGCCCACCGGATCGACGTTGCACGGGAAGCGCAAGTGGTAGCCCGGCTGGCCTTTGAACAGAATGACATTGCGGAAGATCAGGTGTTCCAGCAATCGAACATCGGTGGAGTTCATTTCGCGATTCGAGTTTCGCAGCACGCGATTATAGAAGGAATGAGAACAGACGAAGAGTTGAACCCTGGCGTCGTATCCGCGACGGAAAAGGCCGAGCCTGCGGCAATCGATCATGAGCTCGAAGGAAGCGGAGCTTGAGCCGGCAACACGGTCGAGCGCCTTGCCCAGCGCGGGGAAAGTCAGCCGACCGGTCACCTTGATCATGTGCGTTGTGGCTGGGCGAAGTTTGCTTAGAGCCAGACCCTCGTCGAGGGTTTGCATCTCCGTGTAGCCGTAGTTTGTGCCGGGGGGTATCTCGTGAACCGGCAGCGACAAAAACTCAACCTCGCGGCGGTGCGGGTTTTCGGTTTGCGCAATCGCGCGCAAATCGCTCAGGTCCGCGCCGGAGTTTTCAAGAAACAGAATTCGCTCGGCGGCCGCGTGGGGATAGCGGAGCCAGAATCGCAGTGCGCTTTTGTAATCCTCAAGGCGGACTTGTGGCGAGGAGCGCTTGACCTGCGCGTTTGGCGGCGGCGCGACGGTGGCCGTCATGACCAGCAGATAACGGGGCGTTGCAGGCGTGGCTGGCGAATCCATGTGGGTGGTCATTGCCTGGGAGATCGCTTTTTCGGAAGCGATGGTGCGCCGGAATCGGCAGCCAGATCTGCGGGTGCGATGGGTTCAGCGATCTCATTGGTGGCGGCCTCTTTGGTGGCGGATCGATGCGCCTCCCACGCCTTGGCGAACTTCCAGTTGACGTAGGCGGAATGATTCAGGTGGAAGATCATGCCTTCCCTGCCGTCAAGAAAGCCGAGGCGAAAGATGTAGTTCTTGATGAAAGTGAGCGCCGGATTGATGACCGTGTTCACGATGAAAGCGAAGATCGAATCGCTCGTCCTGCCCTTGCGCAGGAATAGCGGAATGGTGGCGGTGCTGTAGCTCTGCATGTGTTCGAGGTAATACTCAATCGTCGGATATTGGCGGTGAAGCATGTGATTCTTCAGCTTGCCGGTTGGCTCCTCGGTTTTGGGTGTGGCGTGCGGCTCAGTATCCTCGCGCAGACGCGCGCTGCCGCGGCGAAAGAGGCGCAATTTGTGGTCGGGGTAGAGGCCGCCGTGGCGCATCCACCGGCCAAAGATCAGGTTGAGCCGGGGAATCATGTAGGCGGCATAGCGGGGCTGGCCGCCGAGCAGCGTTTGGATCTCCAGCGCCAGTTCCGGCGTTAACCACTCGTCTGCGTCGAGATTCAGAATCCAGTCGCAGGTGCACTTATCGATAGCGGAGTTGACCTGGGGGCCGTAGCCCTTCCAGCTTTCGTAGAAGATCCGCGCGCCGAATGTCTTTGCGATTTCGACGGTCTTGTCGGTGGAACCCGAATCGACGAGGTTGATTTCGTTGGCCCAGGCCACGCTGGCCAGTGTGCGGCCGATGTTCTCCGCTTCATTGCGTGCGACGATGGCCACTGAGATTGACTGCATGGTTCTATGCGCTGGCGCTCTGGCAATTGTGCCCAGAGTAGCACGCCGCGAGGGGCCGCAACTGGCTACAATAAGCAGGATGGAGTTGGTGCAGATTGAGCCCGCGCGCCGCACGCCCGCGCCGAAGCCGGTGTGGCTGAAGGCCCGCGCACCCGTGGGCGAGAACTACCACAGCCTGAAGCGCCTGGCGCGCTCACTGAGCCTTCACACTGTTTGCGAGAGCGCGCAGTGCCCCAACATCGGCGAGTGCTGGCACCACAAGACCGCAACCTTCATGATGCTCGGCAACCTGTGCACGCGGCGTTGCGGATTTTGCGCGGTGCCCAAGGGGCGTCCCGAGCCCATAGACTACGACGAGCCGCGAAGGGTCGCCGAAGCAGTGGCCAAGTTAGGGCTGCTCCACGCCGTGGTCACCAGCGTGAATCGCGACGACGATCTGGTGGGCGGCGCGCGCGTCTTCGCCATGGTCATCGAGGAGATTCGCCGCCAGGCCCCCGGTTGCCGCGTGGAAGTGCTGATCCCCG
>JBEKWT010000352.1:0-3576 GCA_049512795.1 Occallatibacter sp. | reverse complement strand
GCCGGCGTATTGGGCCACGAGACCTCGCACGTCTTCGAGCGTCACACGTATCTCGAAAACCGCAGTGTTCGCAAGAAAGCGCTGACCATAAACATCCTGGAAATTGCCGCCGCGGCTGCGCCTGTGGGAGGCAATTTGTCGCAGGGTGTCCAGATTTTCGGCGCCTCTGTGCAACTGGCCGCAATGATTGGCAGCGATATTATAGTCGCCACTATTTACGGATACTCCCGCGAGATGGAGCACCAGGCCGACAGCGACGGCATTGCGGCGATGACCGCCGCTTCTTACGACCCCAGCGCCATGGCGCGCTCCTTCGAGTTGCTCGATCAGGACAGCAGTCTTGAGTACGAACCGATCCAGGGCTTCTACCGCGACCACCCCAAACTCAGCGAACGCCGCGAATTTGCCGCGCAGTTCGCCTCTGAGCATAAGGCCGGCGCGCTCGTAACCGGAGACTCGAAAGCGTACCTTGACAATGTTTCCGCGGCCATCTGTTACGAAATCGGAGTTGACCTGAGCAGCCGCCGCGAACGGACGGCAGTTGAACGGGCGACCAAGCTGTCTGCGGCCTTCCCTGGCAATCCAAAATACCAGGTACTGCTCGCCGATTCATACCGCGGATTGGGAGCCAAAACCAAGGCCCCAACGGATGAAGAGCGCACCCGGCACGGGCAAGCAGAACACCGCAAGGAGTACTTTTCCATGACGCCGGAGGAGGAACAGAAGGCGCTTTCCGCAAAGCCTGAAGGGCAGGCCGCGCTTCGCGATAACGAGGCGCTCGCGGAGCAGCTCTATAAGGGTGTCATTCAAAGCAATCCCAGCTACGCCGCTGCCCACAGCGGGCTGGGTTTCCTTTTCGAGCAGGAAGGCAAATACAACGAGGCCGCCATCGAATACCAGACCTACCTGCAGATGGAATCCGGAACTAGCATGGATCACCTTCGCATCCAGCGCCGCCTTGCGGCGGTGCAGAAGTTGGCTGGATCGCCAGGTCACACGCAATAGCCGGAACGGGCGGCGATTGCGCCCGCAAGTCTTCACAGCCAACAAACATGAGGAAGGTGTCATGCAATTGAAAATTCGCATCCTTGCCGCCTTGATCTGCGCAGGATTCTTTTCTTCCTGCGCTTCTGCAACTACGCCATCGTGGTCCTACGAGAATCGCAAGGTCACATCGGGCGAGTTTCTCGTCCGTACTGCCTGCATGATGCCTGTCGAGGGCAAGCTCTCGAAGGCAACCATGAAAGGCGGCGAGGGCATGTCAAAAGAATCGGAAACCTGGACCACAACGCTTCAGAACATGGTGGAGGCGCACCTGAAGGCCGCCGGAGTCCAGATCTTTCAGGCCTCCGATCCACTGGCGAGTGGGGCCTCCGACGATGAAATCCAACAGGTCATTCTTCAGTTGGATCAGAAATATGGCGAGATTACAAAAACGCTGAATAAAAGGCCGAAAGACATCGGAAAATCACGCTATACGATCGGCGATGATGCGGCGTTATTGCCATGCTCGGCTAAAGCGGACGTGCTTGTCTTTGTCGAGGGCGAGGGCCAGGTGACCTCGGGTGGAAAGAAAATGATGGGAATGATCGTCGGTGGCAGCAGCAACACTTCTTACGCCACACTCGTCCTCACCATGGCCGATGCCAAAACCGGCGAGATCATCGCATTCTCAAGAATGTCCAACGCGGAAAGCTTTGGCGATAAGTTCGTTGACCAGACGGAAAGCGTCTATGGCAAAGCTTTGAACAAGCAGTTCGAGAGATTGAGAATCGGGACTTACCTTGATGCGAAGAAGCACTAGGTTGAGCTGGCGTCCTTTATCATTCACAGATTTTGTTGCCAGGCTGTAAGAGGGTTTCGGGGCATTTGGCCAGGAAGCCATTTTTTCGCCGATGCAAAGTGGACACCCTCGCGGAGTAATCCAAGGAGAAACTGTGACGAATCTGTCGGGTAGTACACAAGTTGTAACTGAAGGGTAGCCTGGAACGGTAGTCGGTCATCGGTCAGGAACATTGAAATGGGCTTGAAATGGACTGCAAAGTGCATTGGCGATAGTGAGCTCCTCGATTGCGCGAACGCGGAACTCGCTATGCAGGCGGCCAATCGATTGGATGAGTGGTCTGACTCTCCCGCTCATCCCGTTAGACCGGTTCCACAGCAATGTGAAACCGGCTTAAAACGAGTATCGAAGCGACAACTGAATCTGGCGGGGCGGTCGTGTTTGATACCGATTTGCCGAGGGCAGGCTCCCGAAGTTCAGAGAATCAAAGATATTCACCGGCGGATCGAAGTTGGGGTGATTGAACAGATTGAAAAAATCGCCTCGCAGGTTGAGCCGCTGCGATTCTCGGGACAAGCCGATGTTCCGGCTGACGCTCAGGTCGGTGTCGATCAAGCCCGGGCCAATCACTCCATTACGCGGCGAGGTACCGAAGCGGTACTGACCGAGCAGGTTTGGATTGGAATAGGCGCAGGGGTTGATCCACGTCTGCACGGTTCGCGTCCGGTCGGCCGCACGGCCACCTGCCGAGATCGTAGATCGGCACTCTGGATCCGGGTTGCTGTCGACCGGCCCTGCCCGATACGGATCCGCGATCAGATCGGGCCGGTCAGCGCCTATGATCAACGTTGTGTCACTCTGGTAGACGGAGCGGAAAATCGTAAACGGTTGGCCGCTCTGGAGAGACACAATTGAACCCAGTTGCCATGAGCGCAACATTGCCAGAGCTTTCCTGGAGCGACCTTCCTTCAGCGGAGGAACCTCATAGACGCCGCTCCACACCAGGCGATGGCGCGTGTCGAACCCGGAAAGACCGCGTTCGCCGCGAAGGTCGTTCCCATTCTGTGCGTATTGTCCTTCGGTGGCGCTGCTGAACAGTTCAGAGCCGTTATCGATGGACTTGGACCAGGTGTAGGCCAATAGATAGGACAGTCCCTGCCATGGTCTTTGCTCAAGGCGTGCTTGGAGCGAGTTATAGTTGCTTGCCCGGCTGGTATCGATCATCGCCAGGCTGCCGAACTGGGGATATGGCGGCAGCCCGCCCGGTTCTGACTGGTTGGCATCGTGGAAGCCCTTGAGGTGTGTTCCCTTCGACCCCACATACTCGGTCTCCAGCAATAACTGCGGTGTCAACTCGTATTCAACTCCGGTGCTCCACTGTTGCATGTAGGTGTCGTGGTAGTTCAAGGCGGGAAGAAAAGAAATAATATAACTCACCGGCGATTGCAATATGTTCTGGATGACATTCGTACCGGAGTTCAGAAAGTAATCGAATTCATAGGATGGCGGGTTCTCTTTGGTGAGCGAGCTGGGAATGAATACAGCCGCGTCCCAGAACACGCCGTAAGCGGAGCGCGCCACGAGCTTCTCCGTCTTCAGCGGGCGCCAGGCAAAGCCGACGCGCGGAGCAAAGTCTTTCTTCCCGGTGTTGAACAGCCCACGCGGCACGCCATCTTCCCCCGCCAGTAAAAACTGGCAATTCGGCTTGGGTGTGCACGCGAGTGAATTGGCGCTCAGGTCGGCCCTGCTCAACGGGCCCTTTACGTCGTACGGCGCGGAATTGTATTCCCATC
>JBEKWT010000351.1:0-3579 GCA_049512795.1 Occallatibacter sp. | reverse complement strand
AGGTACCGCGGAAGATCCCAGGTCTCAAAATCGAGACTCGGGGCACCCATGTAGCGGCGCTCGCGCGGGAGAAGCCTCGGCTGAAACTTTAGCGGGTGAGGCGCGGGGAGAGCAAGGGGCACCGAGGTGAGACTATTTGGCCGGGATTCGACTCCATTGCCAACTTCCATCCGCGACTTTTGTCATTACAAGGGTTTCCCGTTGATGGCTTTCGTTATCTTTGGATATTGCAACCAATTTTCCGGCTCGGTCCCAGTGCACATTTTCGAATTCGGAGAGCTCGCTCGTTCCGTCCGGTGAGAACAGGCCAGCAAGCCCCGACCAAAGCAATTTTCCGGCGCGACTAAATAGCTTAATTGTTTCGAGGTCCGCGCCATCTTCCTGCTCGCGCGCGAAGTATTTCTGCAGATCTGGAGCAAAAGAAACGGAGAATCCGCCGGGCAAAATAGCACCGTCTTTCTCATTCACCAAGATGCCCGTCAGACTGTCAGATCCATTCTTCTGGATCACATGGACACCAGCCTGCGGGCTATAGCCGCAGTAGGTCCAATAAAGACCGTCTATCGTGCCCTTCATGTATGGGGCTTTGTCTTTGAATTCATGAGTTCCTCGTTGCCAATGCACTATAAGAATGTGCTTCCCGGATCGGTTGGCTCCGTGAGGAGCTTGAAGCATGCGCGCTGTTTCGCTCGGAGTGTTTGGCTCGACAATGAATTGTCCTAGAGGACCTTCCGGTGTAGTCGGACTCGTACATTCAATAGTCAATTGGGAGATTGCCGCTGGCGGCCAAAACCAAAATATGGCGATTGACGTCGCGGATAGAATCAAAGACTTTCTCATGACGCTCCCAACTATAACTCAGAAGCTCAAATGGAAATGGAACCCTAATACAGAAAGCCCGTTCGAGAGCGGGCATCTTATTTGAAGGGTGTCGCGCGGGGCCGGATTCGCACTGTGCCTTAGACTTCGGCGGCGGAAGAGATTTTCGCTTGGGCTTAGGTGACGGCGCACAGGGACAGGTTGCCGCGATTCTGCTAGGATGGTCGGCGCAAGCGGGGAAAAACGATGAAGGCACTCATGATTGGGTCTTTGGTTTTGATCGCAGTGCTGGCGTCGATGGTGGCGCCCGTGTGCCAGGCGCAGACGCAACTGGCCGGCGATTGGCAGGGCACGCTGAGCGCCGGGAGCGTCCAACTCCGGCTCGTCCTGCACGTGACGGCGGCCAAAGATGGAAGCCTGACGGCAACGCTCGACAGCGTGGATCAGAGCGCCTACGGGATCCCTGTGACAACAGTGACGCTCAAGGATTCGAAGTTCAGCCTGGTCGTCGATGCGGTGCATGGCACGTATGAGGGGACGGTCAACAAAGACGCGAGCGAGATCGATGGCACGTGGTCGCAAGGCCAACCAATCGATCTCAATTTCCACCGCTCCGCGACGCCGCTGCCGCCGCCGGCTCCGCCCAAGCCCGCGCCACCGACTGATATCGACGGCACGTGGACAGGCACTCTCAATACTGGCGCGACGGAACTGCATTTGATCTTCAAAGTCGTCAACACGCAGGACGGTCTGACTTCCCAGATGCAAAGCCCCGATCAAAGCCCGATCTGGATTCCGGCATCCTCGGTGACCCGCGTGGGCGCCACGTTGATCATCACCATGAATGGGCTTGGAGCAACGTTCGAGGGCGCGATCAGCGGGGATCTGGGATCGATTGACGGATCCTTCACGCAAGGCAATGTCAAACTTCCGTTGCTGCTGAAGCGAGCCAAGAATTAAATTGAGCGAGCCGGAAGCCTGAAGTAGAAGGACGCTTCGGAATCCTCGGCAAAGAGCAAGAGCCCCGCCTGGGGAGCAGGGTTTTTGTGTTGCATCGACAGGATCAAAGTGTTTGGCCGTCCAGGAAAGCTGCCGGCGTGAGAATGCGTATGCCGTGAAATGGATCGAGCGTCAACAGATCGAGATCGCCGGTAACGATTGCGTCGGCGCGGCCGTGCACGGCAGCTTCGAGGAACTTGTCGTCGCGCGGATCGCGGCAAGCGCGAATTGGAGTGGTGACGAGAACCTCAACGGTTGCGAAAATGAACGCGGAGGCCAGCTGCAGACGGTCTTCGCGCGTTGCGTAGCGGTCAAAATGCGGTCGCGAAAACACTTCCAGCAGCTCGAGGCGCATAGCCCCGGAGGCCAAGACCGTTCCAGACTGCGCCTTGAAAATCGCCTGAGCAGGAACCGAACCGGGAAAGAGGAGTCCACTGACAGCGACGTTCGTGTCCAGAACCACTCTTGGGGTTTGGGTCATCTCTCAGCCAGAATTTCGGCGAGAATTTCCTCGGTCAGTCCGTTGGCCTTGCCTTGCTCCGCGACGATGGCAGAGAGGCGATTGACCTCTGCCCAGCGTCCTTTTTGCAGACGGTCGTACTCTTCCGCGGAGACGAGAACGGCCAAATCGCGGTCGTGACGACGGATACGCACAGGCTCACGCTGGGCTGCATCGATGATTTCAGCGAAGTTCTGCTTGGCTTCGGTAGCCGAGACGGTTCTCATGGGGACATTTTATACAAAATAGATAAAATGTACAAATCGTTCAATATCTTGGGATCGAAAGGAAAAGCCCCGTGCGAGAGCGGGGCTTTTTGCTGAATTGGATCGGGCTGTTGCGGGTTAGTGCGCTTTTGTCACTTCGGCGGACGAAGATATCTTGGCTTCGGCTTCGGAGATGACGTGGAGAGCCTCAGTGTAGGCGTCTTCACTGTCGCCGGCTTCCTTCCACATCTTCTGGCCGCGGTCGAGCTGCTGCTGGGCGCGCTGGAGGTCGATCTCCTCGGGCTTGAGCGCATCGGAGGCGAGGATAGTGACGCGGCCGGGCAGGACTTCAACAAATCCCCAACTGACGTTGTAGCGCGATTCGCCGGTCGGGCCGCACTTGTCCACATCGGAAGCACTCTCCGGCGCGCAGTGCACGATGACGTCGCCCGCGCCAAGCTCGGCCATCAGCGGAGCGTGGCCAACAAGCACTTCCATGCAGCCGTTCTTCGCCGGCAGCTCGACCGCAGTGGCCGCATGCTCGAAGAGAATGCGCTCGGGGGTAACGAGCCGGACGCGGAGTTGATTGGATCCTGGTTCTGCCATACATTGCTCCAAGCCGTCAGCTATCAGCTATCAGCCTTCAGCTCATCGTGCGAATTCGAATCCATAAATCCGGCACGAAGAAGCTGGTGGCTGAAGGCTAAGGGCTGAAAGCTTTTCTTACACCGTTGCCTTCAGTTTCTCCGCGGTTTCGAGCACTTCCTCGATGCCGCCCTTCATATAAAACGCCTGCTCGGGAACGTCGTCGTGCTTACCATCGATGATCTCCTTGAAGGCGCGCACCGTGTCGGCGATCTTGACGTACGCGCCGGGGATTCCGGTGAACTGCTCGGCCACGTGGAAGGGCTGCGAGAGGAACTTTTGCACCTTGCGCGCGCGGGCCACGGTGAGCTTGTCGTCTTCAGAGAGTTCGTCGATGCCGAGGATGGCGATGATGTCCTGGAGGTCCTTGTACCGCTGGAGAATCTTTTTGACGCCCTGGGCCACGTCGTA
>JBEKWT010000350.1:0-3586 GCA_049512795.1 Occallatibacter sp. | reverse complement strand
CCTATGGCCGCGTGATTGCAGTAGCCGAATCTCCCTCTGCGGCGCCAAAAGATCGTCCCAGTGTCCGCCGCAACGTTGAAGCCGTCATCCGTCAGCTCAACGACCTTGGCGTCGTTGTCGAAGAGTGGCCGGCGAGGTAACTCTGCCGATCTCGCTCGCCGGGCCCCGCCCAGGCTACTGCTTTATGCAGCACTCGCGCGCTAACCACCTCCTCCCCGCGCGCGCTACCATTGCAGCGTGAGCTCTTCCACGTTTGCCATCCTTTCCAATCCCACGCCACTCGCCCATGAGCAATTTTCGGCTCACCGTGAGCTTGAGGCCCTGTTGAAGAAATCTCTTCGCGGCCCGGCTTCCTCCGATCTTGTGCGCTTCGATCTTGGCTCGCGTGCGCTTTACGCTTCCGATGCATCGAACTACCGCCAGTTGCCCGTAGGCGTCATTTTTCCGCGCGACGCGGCCGACGTTGAGGCTGCGTTGGCCGCCTGCCGCGCCACCGGCGCTGCAGTTCTTCCGCGCGGCGCGGGCACCAGTCTCGCCGGCCAGTGCGTCAACGTGGCCGTAGTCTTCGACTACTCGCGCCACATGAACGCGCTCACGTCGATCGATCCCGGCGCCAAAACTGCCCGCGTTGAGCCGGGCATCGTTCTCGATCGCCTTCGCGACGCGGCAGAGCTCCACCACCTCACCTACGCCCCCGATCCGGCTACGCATTCCCGCTGCACCCTCGGCGGCATGATCGGCAACAACAGTTGTGGCGTTCATGGCCTGCTCGGCGGCAAAGTCGTTGACAACGTCGAGTCCCTCGACATCGTCCTCTACGACGGCACGCGCATGACCGTCGGCGTCACTCCGCCCGATCGCCTCGAAGCTCTCATCCACGCCGGCGGCCGCGCGGGCCAAATCTACTCCGGCCTCGCGCGCATCCGCGACCGCTACGCCGCTCTGGTCCGAGAAAAGTTTCCCCGCATCCCGCGCCGCGTCTCCGGCTACAACCTCGACGAGCTCCTGCCCGAAAACAACTTCAATGTCGCGCGCGCGCTGGTCGGCTCCGAAGGCACCTGCGCCAACATCGTCTCCGCCACTCTCAACCTCACCGCCAGCCCGCCCTTCCGCGTGCTCACCGTGCTTGGCTTCAACGATCCCTTCCTCTCCGCCGACGCGGTCCCGCTCGCCCTCGAGCACAAACCCATCGGGCTTGAAGGCTTCGATTTTCTGCTGATCGATTTCATGCGCCGCAAGGGTCTGGCGCTGCGCGGGCTCGACCAGCTTCCCCCCGGTGTAGGCTTCTTGCTCGTCGAAATGGGCGCGCGGTCCGCTGAAGAGGCTCGAGCCAAGGCCGACGCACTATCTCTCGCATCGCAGTCGTGGCCATCGCCGCCCGTCGCTCACATCTGCGCGCCGGACGAAGCCGCGGCAGTGTGGAGCGTGCGCGAATCCGCGCTCGGCGCCATGGTCTTCGTGCCCGGAGAGCCCGATCGCTGGGAGGGTTGGGAGGACGCCGCCGTTCCGCCCGCTCGCCTCGGCGACTATCTGCGCGCCATCACTCGGCTCATGGCCGAATACGGCTTCCGCAGTCCGCTCTACGGCCACTACGGGCAGGGCTGCGTCCATACCCGCATCAACTTCGACTTTCGCAGCGCCCACGGTATTCGCATCTTCCGCGAATTCATCGAGCGCGCCGCTGAAGTCGTCCTCTCCTTCGGTGGTTCGCTCTCTGGCGAGCACGGCGACGGCCAGGCGCGCGCCGCTCTGCTGCCGAAAATGTTCGGTCCCGAGCTTATCGATGCCTTCCGCGAGTTCAAAGCGCTCTGGGATCCGGACAACCGCATGAATCCCGGCAAGCTTTCAGATGCCGTGCGCGTCTATGACCCCACGGAGAACCTGCGCCACCCCGTCGGCGCGTCACCAAACACAGCTCTGGGCACTCCTGCTCCGGGTGCCCCAGGTCCCTCGCATTTGGGGACCTGGGATAGCACAAATCCAAAACTTACGACGGTAACTCCATCCAAACAGGCCACGAATGTGGGTGCCCCAGGTCCCTCGCACTTGGGGACCTGGGATAGCACTGACCCAGAACTTACGGCGGTAGCCCCACCCAACACATCCGCCGCTTCAGGCGGCGGACAAATAGGGTGGGAACCCAACTTCGCATTCGCCAAAGACAATGGCTCTCTCGAACGCGCCACCGAGCGGTGCGTCGGTGTAGGCTCGTGCCGCAACACTGTGGGCGGCGTCATGTGCCCCAGCTACCGCGCTACCGGAGAGGAGCAGCACTCCACCCGCGGCCGCGCTCATCTGTTGTCGGAGATGCTCGTCGGAGCCCTCCGCGACGAAGGCTTCCAAAGCCGCGCTGTCGACGAAGCCCTCGACCTCTGCTTGAGTTGCAAGGCCTGCAAATCCGAATGTCCGGTGCAGGTGGACATGGCCGCCTACAAGTCGGAGTTTCTCGCGCAACGCTACAAAGGCCGCCTGCACCCGCTCCACCACTACATCTTCGGCTTTGCCGACCGCCTCGCCCGCTACGGCTCGCTCGCCCCGTCCCTCACCAATGCGATCTTGACCGGCTCCCTCTTGAGCCCGCTCGTCAAACGCATCGCCGGCGTAGCCCGCGAACGTCAGTTGCCGCGCCTGGCGGCCTCGAGCTTTCAAAAGTCCCGATCAGCGGCGCGGAAAATCGGGACGAGTCCCACAAATCTCGTCCAAAAGTCCGCCCCACCGCAGGTGGTCCAAAAGTCTGCCGCACCGCAGGTGCTTCTATGGACCGACACTTGGAACAACTACTACCACCCGCAATCGCTTTCCGCCGCCGAAGCCGTCCTCACTCAAGCCGGATTTCAGGTCGAAGTTCCCCGCGGCCACATCTGCTGCGGGCGTCCGCTCTACGATTTCGGTCTTCTCGGCGAGGCCCGCTCCTATCTCTCTCGTGTCCTCGACCGCATGGCCCCGCAAATTCAGGCTGGCCTGCCCTTCATCTTTCTCGAGCCGAGCTGCGCCAGCGTCTTCAAAGATGAGCTGCCCGAGCTCTTCCCCGACGACCCCCGCGCCCGTCTCTTGAGCCAGCAAATCTGGCTGCTCGCTGACTGGCTCGCCGACCGCGCGCCGGAATTTGCTACCGGCCGCCTTCAAGGCGCGCACATCCTTATCCACGGCCACTGCCATCACAAAGCCGTCTTCGGCGGCCCGGCCAGCGAAATCGCGTTGCTGCGCAAAGCCGGCGCCACAGTCGAGTCCATTCAGGCCGGCTGCTGCGGGATGGCCGGCCCTTTCGGCTTCGAAGCCGGCAAATTTGAAATCTCCAGAATCATCGCTAATCAGGGTCTGCTGCCCGCCGTTCAATCCGCAGGCCCAGCCACCATCATCCTCGCTGATGGTTTCAGTTGCCGCGAGCAGATCGCGCAGTTGTCCTCTCGCCAGGCCCTCCATTTCGCTGAACTTTTTTCCCATTCCTGCGCCTGCGGCGCTGGTTTTTTGCCGGAATAAATGACCCCGTCCCGGCCCGGCGCATCCAATATGGATAATGGGTCAGTTTCGAGGAACGAGTTTCAGGGGAGCGGTACCAGCTTCGCATGTGAATTCAGCAGCGTCT
>JBEKWT010000349.1:0-4051 GCA_049512795.1 Occallatibacter sp. | reverse complement strand
TTCTCCAGCCTGATGGTCTCCTTTGGCTGCACCGGTGGCCAGCATCGCTCGGTCTATCTCGCGGAGCAGCTAGCCAATCATCTGCGCGGCGTCATCGGCGTCGAAGTTGTCGTCCGACACATCGAGCTCGAAAAACTTGGATTGTTGGGGGAAGCAAAGTAAATGAAGGCGATGGTTTTCGCCGCAGGCCTGGGCACGCGCCTGCGTCCGCTCACCGATGAACGCCCCAAAGCGCTGGTCACCGTCGCCGGCCGTACTCTCCTTGAGCTCACCCTCAGCCGCCTGCGTGCCTTCGGCGTCAGCGAAGTCATTCTCAATGTCCATCACTTCGCCGACAAAATCTTCGATTACCTCCAGGCCAATCGCAACTTCGGCATGCGTATTGAAATCTCCCGCGAGGAGGTCTTGCTCGATACCGGCGGTGGCCTCAAGAAAGCCGCCTGGTTTTTCCTGGAAGCCGGCAAAAGCGCGCAAGAGCCTTTCATCGTCCACAACGTCGATGTCCTCAGCACCATCGATCTTGCGCGCATGGTCCGCTTTCACGCCGAACACAACGCACTCGCCACCCTGGCCGTTAAGCAGCGCGAGTCCTCGCGCTATCTTCTCTTCGACGAGCAAGGCCAGCTCTGCGGCCGCCGCATCGGTCGCGATCGAGAAACCGAGTGGGCCGTCTCTGCGCGACCGGTCCACTCGTTCGGCTTCAGTGGCATTCAGGTCCTTTCGCCACGCATCTTCTCCAACCTGCCCGAGGAAGGCGCCTTCTCCATCATCCCCGCCTACCTCCGTCTCGCCGCCCAGGATGAAGCGATCCTCGCCTTTCGCGCCGATGAGTCTTACTGGCGCGATCTCGGCCGGCCCGAGGACCTCGCCGAAGCCGAACGCGACCTGGCAAACGGAAAATATTCCGCGAGTTGAAACACCGCCCGGCCACGCCATTCGCGGCCCCACATCATGCATTGCTGTTCACAGCTCGTTCAAGATCAGCGCAACCCGCCCGGCCAGCAACTCGTTGGGCGACTCTCCCGGGTCCACTTCAATCAACGACACCGGGAAAGCAAGGTTGTGTGGACGTAACACCAGACGGCTGGCGACGAAATCCACATATCGGAATGTCAGATGCGAGCCCTGCCGAACCGCATAGAGATTCACGCGATCGGGGCGGTACGGCAGCAGCGAGTTGTAGTGCCGATCGATGAGCGCGATTGCCTCTGGTAGCACCAGCGGCTCCATCGGTGGGGCGTCGGCAGCCGCCACGCGAACCGCGATAAACCGCTCCCATGCCCGCCTCGCTCCCGCAGCCCGGGAGTGAACTGATTCGAGCGCCGCCGCCGGCAGGTACAGAAGCGATTGAATCACGGTTGGCCGGATCACCGGCTCGAACAGCGCCACTGCGTGCGAGACAACCGGGACCGCGCAGACCCCATCGCTGCCGGATAACGGTTCCGGCCTTTGCACGGAAGGCAGCAGATCGGCGACCGTCAAATGCTGCGCCGCCAGGATCCGGTCCATGGCCTCCAACGAGAGTTGTCTTCGGCTATGCAGAAAGTTGGAAATATGGGCCTGCCCAAATCCGGTCTGCCGGCCCAGTAGCGAGACGCTGAGTGTTCCCCGCTGTAATCTGCGCAGCAGTTCCAGGCGGAGGTGCTCGTGCATCTGCGTGAAATTCATCTGTGGAAAATTTGCCGCCAGCAATGGGACGATATCTCGTCTCATTTCCTCTCGCAAAACTATTAGGGCTTATTTGCCTTCATTTTGAGCGTCTTGGTGGTAATTGAAAAGGCAATGACTGGAAAGTGGTAACGTGACGTTGACGTAAGAGATGCATTTCCCCACAATAGCTTTACTGAATCACACTTTGACTTGTGGGAATCTTTTGGAAATGCTTTATCGCCAATCGTTTAGGCGGAGGCAGACTTCTGCCTCTCGCGGCCGTGATTGACGATTGCCGGAGCAACTTTGATTGAGCCGGCATCTCCGTTCCCGCGCTGGAGCGCCCCGTTGGAGCGTTCCGGACGAGTCAGTCGAGAATATTCCAGGATCTGCGCGCCGATCGTCATGACAGAAAACAAGAGAGCTCGGGCGGCAATCCCCCATCAGGACATGAGAAACCTGAGTTGTCCTGCCTGGTTCTCTTTACCCCGGGGAACAACGTGCATCACCAAATTCCGTCGGGAGAAGAAAAATATGCGGAGAACCAGTCATGGATGTGCGCGTGCAATTGAAGGTTTGCGAAGGATGTGGTTGCCTTTGGTACCGGGCCCAGACTCAAGGGAGTGTGTACTGCAAGGAATGCGAATTTAAACTTAGAGATTTTCCATCGCCGGAAAGTCGCAGGCGGCGCGGACGACCGAGCCATAAGCAGCTTGACAGGGTTTGGGCGGTGGCTGAGGCAGCTGGAGGTGCGCAATGAGCGCAGCCTTTCAGTTGCCAATGGAGTGGGACGCCGGCTCCGCTGAGGCAGCCTGGCAAAGTGAACAAAAGAGATCGAAACAACAATCCGCGGAGCGGCCTGAATTAAAGCTTGGAAAGCACGACTACAAGCCTCCGGCCAACCTGGCCTTCTACCGGAAGCACACTGAGAGCTTGTTGCGGCGCTATCTTTACGCTTCCATGCAGGTGGGCAGGGCGCCTTCGATCCTGGGCGATTCGGTCGGCCGCGGTTGGGCATCGAGCCGGCCCGTTCGAACATTCGAGGACGCGGTCATCTTCGTCCTCGATATCGAGAACTGCCTGAGCCAACTCAGTATTCTCGATCGGGAGCTCTTGGGCCGGGTAGTGCTTCAGGATTACACCCAGGAGGAAGCTGCTTTGATGCTCGGCATCGGTATCAGGACAGTTGGCTACCGGTTTCCGCTGGCTTTGGACAGGCTGACTGACAAGTTACTGGCAGCCGACCTGCTTGTCTTACCGCATTAATACAAATGGAACAACGAACATCCGGCACAGGGGGGCGCGCATTGCGTTCCTCTGTGCCGGCAACATCTCAGCCCCCGGGCGTTTTGCTCGAGATTCACACCACGGCGTTCCGCCGAATCGCTTTGCGATACCACTCCGCGCTCAGCTCGGCCGTCCGCTTCTCTGTCTTGAAATCCACGTAACGAATTCCAAAGCGCGACGCGATTCATTTCAGGGGAATGGTCTCGCAGGAATCGCCACGGGCTGCGTCCAGTCTGCGATGCTTGGCTTCCTTGATGAGTTCGCCGTCCTCCGCATTGCTCTGATACCTCACCAATCCGAGGCGGATCGCGCTCACCAGTTCATCCTTGCCGCAGGGCTTATTCAGGTAACGGAAGATCTGCCCGTCATTAACCGCTTCGATCGCGCGATTCAGATCTCTATACCCGGTCAGCACAATCCTTACAGTTTGCGGCGCTAACTCCCGTACCCGCGCTAGAAACTCTGCGCCATTCATGCCCCATCCCGCTGCTGGCGGTCTCGACTTCGAATACACTACGCAAGAGCCGCTTGTAGCCATCCAGCGCGCGCCTGTCATCGTCAACAAATAGAATTTGGTTCGTCATATCCGAGCCCCCTGGTCGCGCACTCCGCCCCACCCGCTGCTCGCTCGATCCATCGGCGGAGACGGCAGTGTTCTTTTGTCGTCCTGCATACGCGGTGCGGGCAGGGAACACACCTCTCTACATGTATCGGCGGCTCAATTCGAAAGCGTCACTCGATCCTAGCGAAATCTTTGGCCCGGCCCGTTCTGGCGCTTTGCGCACGCAAAAAGGCCGCAGCTTCTTCAAAAGCTGCGGCCTGAAAAGTCCTTGTTCGAGCAGACCGTTACATCTCTTTCACGCCCTCGACGAACGCCTTCAGCTTGCGGCTCCGGCTCGGATGCCGCAGTTTGCGCAGCGCCTTGGCTTCGATTTGCCTGATGCGCTCGCGCGTCACCTGGAAGCTCTGGCCAACTTCTTCGAGCGTGTGCTCTGAGCCGTCTTCCAACCCGAAGCGCATCTTGATCACCCGCTCTTCGCGTGGCGTCAGAGTGCGCAGCACCTGCGACGTGTACTCTTTCAGGTTTACCCCAATCACCGCTTCCGAAGGCGAA
>JBEKWT010000348.1:0-3603 GCA_049512795.1 Occallatibacter sp. | reverse complement strand
GGAACATTGGCTGAAGTGAGCGACTTGTCGGCACTCAAAGCCACGACAGGGACAAAGCACTTCAACGCCAGTTGTTCCGAAAGGTGGCCTGCGTCCCGATCCAGCGCCACGATCGCCAGGGCGTGTTCGTCCATCAAGGCGTGAACCAATTGCGTTGAGGCTGTGCCCCAATTCTGCTTGCTCTCCACCGGCATCACCACCCACTCCCGGCCAGCCGGCACTTCGGCGCGCAGTGCTGCAAGGACCTCTGGCGACTGCGCAATCTTCGCGGCGTCCGGTCCAAAGAGAACCACGCGCACCGGTCCCGGCGTCAGATCGGCAGACCGCGGCCCCGCAAAGCTCACCCCATCTTCTCCGACGCGAGCATAGGGCGTCACTGGCGCATCGCCCGGTCCTAGCACGTCAGCAGCGTGTTGCGCCGCCGGCTGCTTCTCCATCGTCGCGAGCCGGAACGTAACTGCGCCATTGTGCACAATGCCCAGGTACATCGGCGCGACATTTTTCTGCAAGGGATCGAAGACCATGTGCCCGGTCACACCGTCATACTCCTCGATGTCCGCGAGTGCGTCGTGAATGCGCGCGCGATTCAATCCGGCTTTGCAGATGGAGTCGAGCAACGCGTTCATGGCGTCATAGGCCAGCGAGGCGAATTGCTCCGGCTGCTCATGGTAACGAGTCTCGAAGCGGCGATTGAAGTCGAGCCAGCGCGGGTCCTTGCGAGTCGGGTCGTAAGGAAAAACGGCTTGGAAGCCCTCGGCGTCGGCGCCGGCTTGAGCCAGCAGATCGGGCCCCAGCGTGCGGTAGGAACCGAAGACGCGCTGTTTCATTCCCATGGCGCGCATTTGCCTCAGGATTCCCGCCGTCTCACTTTCATCCGCCCAGATCACAATGCCATCGACGCGTGAGTCGCGGATGATCTCGAGTTCGCGCGAAAAATCCGTGTCGCCCGGCAGGAATTTTTGCTCAATGACTACAGGGTGGCCAAGCCGAACTGCCGCACTTCGAAACTTTGGAGCCGCCATTCGCCCGTAGCGGTTGTTCAGCCTGAGCAGCGCAATCCGTTTCAGGCCAAGCTCTGTATAGATATGGCGAGCCAGGGTGTAGGCTTGCACGCGATCGTCCTGCAGATCCGTGAAGTACCAGGGAATATACGTCTCAGGAATCGTGGGATCGGTCGATGCGGAATTGACGATCGGAATCTCGGCTTTCAGAGCAACACGAAGAATAATATGAGTCGACTCGGAGCTGATCGACCCGAAGATCGCCCAGTCCTGGTCGTCGTAAATCATTTTCACGGCTTCGTCCGCCGCCGAACCCCAGATCGTCGGGTCGGTAGGGCGGTCGGCGCCATAAACTGCTTTGGCCTGCCAGTTGTTGTAGTCGTTGTGCACCATGAGCTTGAATGGCTTTCCGCCATAACCGCCGCGCGCGTTCGCCTCTTCCACTGCCAGTTGCGCCCCGTGCAGCATGCGCAAACCGTCCACTTGATCCGGGCTGGGACTGACGGGGCCGAAGAAACCGATTCTTACCTCGGTGATGTCCTTGGGATCGGGAATGTCGCGGCCTGCGCCGGTGTAAATGTTGGGCTCGAGATAGTTCTCGTAGTACGGTTTTTCAAACTTTGCGAACGGCCTCAAATCCTGCGGCTCCCCTGCGTATGGCGCCACAGTCCGGTCGCGCGGCGGTCCCGGCGGATGCTTGCCGCATTCGCACACGCCGCCACTCTGCGACCAAAGAGGCAAAGCGGCGCACGCTGCCAGCGCGCAGAATGCTATCGTCAGAATTCCGTGGCGCATGATGCCTACTCCTTGCGGCTGTCGGCCTTTTCAGTCCGGAACATGGCAATCGCCTCGATCTCCACAAGCAGCTCCGGCCGGCACAGAATCGCCTGGATGCCCGTCGAGGCGGGCAGTGGGTCGAGCCCCTGCTCATTGAAAAATTCCGTCCGCTCTTCGTTGAAGGCCTCGTAGTCGCGCTCGATGTCGCGCAGATAGCACGTAGTGCGGACAATATCGTGCCAGGTGCAGCCTTCGCTGACCAGCAGTCCAGTGATGTTTTCGAGCGTGCGCCGCATCTGCGCGCGAAAGTCGCCGATGTGCACGCTCGCGCCGTTCTCGTCAATCGACGCGGTGCCGGAGATGAGCAGAATCGTCAAGCCGTTCAAGTCGATCCTCATCCCGCGCGAGAACGAGCTTGGCTTGGCGTAGGCGTGAGCTTCGTTGAGTACTTCGTGATTGGTGATGGCGCGTTTCCTCACCGGTGCGCGCGCGATTGTTTCCACAATTTCAGCAAGTGCGATCATGGCGTTAGCCCCCTCTTTCATTACTGTTGAAGAACTCCATGGCTCAACCCATCGGCGGTCGCAACCCATATATCGCCACCCTGAAAGTCGATGCCAAGAATGTAGTTGTGCGCCGGCCCGCTAGTCACGGGAATCTCCGTGACGATTCCCTTCGCGTCGCGCACCGTCATCACCGGCTTTTGCGAACTGAGCGAGCGCGTGTAGACGGCCCAGTTTGCGCCATCGTAGTAAGCCAGTCCCTTGTCGGTGCAGAACCACGCATGATTGGCGTCCACGCCCTTCACATAGTTGGTAAAGTTCGAGGGCAGTCCGCTATCTTTCGTCAGGAAATTGTGCCAGTAGCGGCCGTCGTAACGGCTGTCGCCGAAATAGGTCGACGCCCACACGATGCCGTCGACGTAGCTTACCGAAGAAACGATGTCGTGAATCAGGCCCTGGTCTTTGAAGAGCACCAGCTCGGTTTCGCCGTCGGGATCGTCGTACAAGTCCCAACGCTCGGTCTTCTGATTGAACTCGAGAAGGCCGCTACCCCAAACGGCGAAGTAGACCTTGGTCGCAGTAGCCGAAACCCCGTAAACCCAAATCTCGCGCATGGGCGTGTTGCGCTCGTTGTAGAGCGACCACTCGCCGGTATCGAGGTTGAGGCGGCCGGCCCCGGATGCAGTGGCTACCCACACATTTTCGCCTTCCACTGAAACGCCGTACACCACGTCGTTGCTCAGCCCCGAGTTCAACTGCGTGTAGCTAACGATGCGCCCGCCGGAGATCCTGCTCAACCCACCCATAGTGCCGGCCCACACATCGCCCGTGCGTTTGTCCAGGGCCAGCGAGAGTACGGCGCGATGTGCCAGACCGTCTTTAGTCGAGTAGATCTTCCACTTTCCGTCTTCGAATAGACCCAGGCCGTTGTCCGTGCCCGCCCAAATCCTGGCGCCATCTACCAGCACCGCATACACGTGATTGTCGGGAAGGCCGTTGGCTGTTGTGTAGTTTTCAAAACGAAAGCGCGGCATTTGAGGAACGGTTGCGGCCGCCATGGTTGCTGTCGCCGCCGCGCCGTGAGGATGACCCTGAGTTGCCTGAGCGAGTCCGGACCGCGCCTCAGCCGCAAGAAACGCGACCGCCAGCAGCGCCATCGCAAACCATCTTTCGTTGGCAGATTTCTTCATCGCGTCCTCAGATATTCGATCAGGTCGTTCAGCTCGTCTTTCGTCAGGTCGTTGGTGCGCCCGTGCTTGTCCTCCGGGTTATAAATGGTCCAGATCTCCTCGAGGGTACGCGCCGAGCCATCGTGCAGGTAC
>JBEKWT010000347.1:0-3617 GCA_049512795.1 Occallatibacter sp. | reverse complement strand
CCATTTTCCAACCACTCCGACCGGCGCAAGCTCAAATCTTCAGCCAATCAATCAACCTCCGTAATTCAATTTCACCCCCTGTGGAACCCGCGTCACTAACCTTTCGCCGCCTTCGTGTATCTTGGCGATGGGTCGATTCTTTCCATCGGAGCGCGCCGCAAATTAGATGCCCACATTCGCCGCCATCGACATCGGTTCCAACTCCTGCAGGCTCAAGATCGCCCGCGTGCACGCGCACCGGCTCAAAACTCTCGCGGAAGATCGCGAAGTCACTCGCCTGGGCGGCAGCGTCTTCGACACCGGACTTATCTCACCTGAAGCCATGGCGGCCACGCTGCGTGCGCTCAAGCGTTTTCAGCGCGCGGTACAGTCTCACGGCGTCGACCGCATCCGCGTGGTGGCCACCGCGGCCATGCGCGATGCACGCAACTCCGCCGCATTTCAGGCCTGGGTCAAGGCCGAGACCGGCTGGAACATGGAGATCATCTCCGGCCTGGAAGAAGGCCGCCTGATTCATCTCGGCGTCACCGGCGCTGAGCCGGGAGCCGGCGGCCGCGTGCTGTTGCTCGACCTCGGTGGCGGCAGCTGTGAGGTCACGTTCTCTGAGCACAAGCACATCAGGGAGACCGTCAGCCTTCCTCTCGGCGCAGTGCGGCTTACCGAGCAGTTCCTCTCTGACGATCCCGCTCCGCGAGATGGCCTCACGCGCATGCGGCAGTTGATCGCGCGCGAGTTGCGCCGCGCTCATCGCAAAATTCAGCCCGGCCGCTCGCCGCTGGTCATCGCCACATCGGGCACGGCTGCGGCACTCTCCGCAGCCTGTGCTTTGGGAGCAAAAAACGGCAAGCAGGGCGCAAAAAAGTCGGCCAGGCTCGGCGCCAAATCCGGCGCAAAGTCCGCCGACCGCGCTGAAGATCGCGCCGCCATTCTGGCTGGAATGGTCCCCGCGCGCGCCGTGCGCAAGCTCGCCGGCAAGCTGGCCAAAATGTCGCTCCCCGAGCGCGAGGCCGTACCCGGCATCGGCCCGCGCCGCGCCGAGATCATCGTCGCCGGCGCCGAGGTCTACGCCGAAATCTTCGAGAGCTTCAATTTGAAGGGCTTTCGTTATTCCCCTCTCGGATTGCGCGATGGTATTTTGGCCCAGATGCTGGCCGAGCAGGATGCTCGTGCCAAGGCTCACCGCGAGTTCGAGCACGAGCGCTGGGAAAGTGTGCTGTCCACCGCGCGCCGTTACGGTGTCGATCCCCGCCAGGCTGACCCGGTCCGCGCCCACACCGTCCAGCTTTTTCGCGAGCTCAAGTCCATGCACGAGCTTCAGCCCGAATACGAAAGCTGGCTGGCCGCCGCCGCCATGCTCCGCGACACCGGCAAATTCATCAACCACCAGGGTCATCACCGGCACACGCAATACATCATCTCCAGCTCGGAGATTTACGGTTACACCCAACTGCAGCGTACGCTGGTCTCAGCCATCGCGCGCTACCTGGGCAAAAGCCGCCCCCAGCCCGGCGACCGCGCTCTGCGCAACATTCCCGCCGACGAACACAAGAACGTGCAACGTGCGGTGGTCTTGCTGCGTCTTGCAGTCGCTTTAAATCAGGATCGCGCCTCCGACGTTCTTCGCGTCAGCACGCGGGTCTATCCCAAGCGGGTTTATCTGGAGTTGCGTCCTGGGCGCACCGGCGCGGAATTGGAGTTGTGGTCGCTGCGCAAGGAAGCCGGCTACTTCCGCGAGGTCTTCGGGCGCGAGCTCTTCGTCACGCTGGCATAAATAGCCCGCGCCGTGCGCGGATCCAGAAGCCACTGCAGCCGCGGCGGATGCCGCTCCATGTCGACGCGCGCAATCGATCCTTTGCGCATCCGGATCGCCGCGCCTCCGTTCCCGGTGACTAGGCGCCCAAGAAACTGAAACATGTTGGGATTGTGCCCGACAACCAGGACGCCATCGCGGTCGGCGTACTTGGCCAGCATATTTTGGAAATCCGCAAAACTCGCGTTCAATCCCAGAGCGGGGCTGATCTCAACCTTGCCTTCAAAGCCCAGCTCGGTCCCGACAAGATGTGCGGTCTGCAGGGCACGCTTCAGCGAACTCGAAACAATAGTATCGATCGGCGCTTTCAAGGCCCCAAGGACCCGCGCCATCAACATGCACTGCTCCTTGCCTTCCTTCACGAGGCCCCGCTTCAGGTCGAGAACGGGGTTCTCGCGAATCGTGCCGGCATTCGCATGGCGCATCAGATAGAGGATCATCGGGGTCGATTCGGTGGGGACGTACGAAGCCTTGCCGAACTCCTTGCACCCTCATTTTAACAGATTTGTAACATTCAGTTTTGCGCTGGGAGACCGAGACTTCCGCTCCACAATTGGCGACGAGCCTCTACGCATCGCGCTGGAAGACGGATTCGCCTCCCAAATCCTTAGTTCACCTTCACCGTCGTGCTCGCCTCAATATCGTTCGACGAATTCCCGACCATCACGCGAACCGGCTCCGCTTCCACGCGAAATCCCGGCAGCTTCTCGTCCCACCAGGCCAGCGACGATGCCTTCAGCGGTATCTCTACAGTCTTCGTCTCGCCAGGTTGGATGTTCACGCGCTTGAATCCCTCCAGCTCCTCCTGCGGTCGCTCCACCTTCGAGTTCAGGTGCTTCACATACATCTGCACCACCGCGTCGCCCGCGCGGCTGCCGGTATTGGTCACGTCCACGCTGACGGTGACCGTGCCCTCTTTCGCAAGTTCCTGAGAGCTGGTGCGCAGATTGGAATATTTGAACGTCGTATAGCTCAGGCCGTAACCAAACGGAAACAGCGGCTCGCCTTTGAAGTACATGTACGTGTAGCCGTCGCGGATGTTGTAGTCCATGCTCGGCGGAAGTTGATCGGTCGACTTCGGCCAGGTTCTCACCAGGTGGCCGCCGGGGTTGTATTCGCCAAAGAGTACCTTTGCCAGCGCGGTTCCTTCATCCTGCGACGCGTGCGCCATGGTCAGGATGGCGGGCACATTGGCCTCGCTCCAGTTGATGGCGAATGGAAAACTCGAGATCAACATCACAATGGTCTTCGGATTCTTGATGAAGACCTGTTTCACAATCTGCTCCTGCGCCAGCTCGATGCTCTCGCGGTCGCGGCCTTCGCGCCCGTCGCTTGGAACCGTGCAGGGCAGCGTGCCGCCGCCGCCTCCTGTCGGCGTGCTGTACCACTCGTGTGCCTCGTCAGGCCCGCAAGTTGGATCGTTGCCGATCACCACCACCGCCAAATCGGAGTCGCTCGCCGCCTTCATCGCATCGGCCTCTCCATCCGGCGTGTCATAGGCAGCGTAGTTCACTTTGACGTCCGGCCCAACCAAGTCCTTGATCCCCTGCAACGGGGTCACCGCATAAGGCGGTGTGCCTCCGTACCAATCCCAATGCACTTGGTCGGCAAGCGGGCCGATGACCGCAATCGATTTGATCTTGCTTTTGTCGAGCGGCAGAATGTTGTTCTCGTTCTTCAGCAGCACCACCGACTCGAGAGCGATCCGCCGCGAAACGTCGCGATCCTTGTCCGTATTCCACGGCTCCGGCGAGTCTTTGATCTTGGAGTACGGCACCATCTCCGGCGGGTCAAGCAGCCCAAGCCG
>JBEKWT010000346.1:0-3628 GCA_049512795.1 Occallatibacter sp. | reverse complement strand
TTCCTGACGCGGCTTGGCGCCAGGATGCGGGAAGAGCGCGAGGCCGCGCCGGCCGGTTGGCTCGCTCAGGCCATCGCGCGGCTGCGCGCAACCGTGAAGTATGGCCCGGGATTGCACGTGCGTCCGCTGGCGGCTGTAGCGCTTACGGTGGTGCTGCTTGTGGGTGGAGGTACCTATCTGGGTGTGACCGACTGGATGCAGCCCGCGCAACCGGCTGGCCAGAATGCTGCTGTGGTAAGCGACCTGCAAACACTGGACAGCAATGCGCAGGTGCTGGATCAGATGGAAGCACTAACCGGCAACCAGAACGGAGATTGACGTTCTTCACATTTCGGCCGCTTGCCGGGAGAAAGACTCGTGAACTGGACTTCAAACGCGGAAAGAAAGCATCCGGCGGCGATAGCCGCAGCGGTCCTGTTCCTCTGTTTGACCGTGGTTGCGGCGGCCGGGCAGCGCGGCTATGAACGCCGTCCACCGCTCAGGCAATTCCGTTATGCGCAGCTTCAGTCCCGGCCGAACAGAGCGCAGAATCAGCGGCAGAACCGGAATCAGCAGCGGCAATACCAGGCGCAGCGACGGCCGAATCAGAATCAACAGCGACCGTATCAGAATCAACAAAGGCCGTATCAGCCGCAACAGCAGCCGAATCAGAATCAGCAGAGGCAATACCAGACCCAGCAGAGGCCTTATCAGCCAATCCCGCAATATAACGGCGCACAACGACCGACAACCGCATATCCGGCTGCCGGAGACCGACCCGGCGCTCCGGCGCCGAACTATACCCGCCCGGCTTATCCCAACGGAAATCGTTCCGGCAATGTTTATCCCGGCGCGGCGCCTCCTGGGCATTTGGGCGACTGGCTGAACCAGCACCAGGGCCTTCCCGTCGAGGATCAGGAGCGCTTGCTGCGCAACGATCCGAGCTTCAATCGGCTACCGGCCGCGACGCAGCAACGCCTGACGCAGCAGTTGCATCAGCTGAATCAACTGCCCGAGGACCAGCGCGAGCGCCGCTTGGCGCGCAGCGAGATGCTGGAGCACATGTCTCCGCAGGAACAGATGCAGGTTCGCCAGGCGGGGCGCAGTTTCATGGCGCTGCCGCCGGATCGCCAGGCGACAGTCAAGCGCGCCTTCCAGGATCTGCGCTCGGTGCCGCTCGATCAACGCGCGACGGTGCTGAACTCTGCGCGCTATCAGAACCAGTTCAGCCCGGATGAGCGTGACATCCTCACGAATCTTCTGCGCGCCGAACCCTACGAGCCGCCTCGCTAATGGCGGTGTGTCAAAGCCTGATTACGCCAGTTTGCTTCTGAAGAAGGGGAGGGATTTTTTCAATCCTTCCATGAGGCCGACGCGCGGCTCCCAACTGAGCAGAGAGCGCGCCTTGGCGATATCGGGCCGCCGGCGCGTGGGATCGTCTACTGGCAGATCGATGTAGCTCAACTCGCTCCCGGAGCCGGTCACTTCGAGCACGGCCTTGGCGCAATCGAGGATGGTGAACTCTTCGGGGTTGCCGAGATTGACAGGAAGATGCTCCTCACTGCGCGACAGGAGCACGAATCCTTCGATGAGATCGTCGACATAGCAAAAGCTCCGCGTCTGGCTGCCATCGCCGTAGATGGTGAGCGGCTCGCCGCGCAGAGCCTGCATCATGAAATTGGAGATGACGCGCCCGTCGCCGGGATGGAGGCGCGGGCCATAGGTGTTGAAGATGCGCGCGATGCGTGTATCGACGGCACGCGAGCGATGGTAAGCCATCACCATGGCTTCGGCGAAGCGCTTTGACTCATCGTAGACCGAGCGCGGGCCCACCGGATTCACATTGCCCCAGTAGGTTTCCGGCTGAGGATGTTCCAGCGGGTCGCCGTAGCACTCCGACGTGGAGGCTTGAAGATACACCGCGCCATACTTTGCGGCAATCTGCAGCGTGTTCTCAACGCCGAGGGAACCCACGCGCAGCGTTTCAATGCCCAGGCGAAGATACTCCGGCGGACTGGCCGGCGAAGCGAGATTGAAGACGTGATCGACGCGCCCTGGATCGAAGGCCGTGCAGATGTCTCGCTCCTCGAAACAGAAGCGGGAATCATGGGCGAGATGGGCAAGATTCGCGGAGTCGCCTGTGGACAGGTTATCGACGCCGAGGACAGAATAACCCTCGCCGAGCAGGCGATCTGTGAGATGCGAACCAAGGAACCCGGCGGCGCCGGTTACAAGTGCGGACTTTGGCAAAGCTCAAGACTCCAGAACTGAAAGTGGAAATGAATCATTTAATGAAGCGCGCGGCGGTGCGGCACCACCACGCTCAATACCGCGTAAGAACCCGTTCAGACCGCCAAGTTGCGCGGCTTGCCTTCCTGCGCCTGATAGCTTGCCTGCCTGCCCACGCTCACATAGGTAAAACCGTGGCTCTGCATCTCCCGCGGCTTATATAGGTTGCGACCGTCGATGACGATGGGAAAACGCAGGGCCCGATTCAACCGCGCCAAATCGATGGCAGCGAACTCCTTCCAGTCGGTGAGGATCAGCAACGCATCGGCATCCTTCGCTGCCTGGTAAAGATCGCCGGCATATTTCATGTTCGCGGCCGGTGGCAGCACTTCCTTCGCGCGCTCCATCGCCGCGGGATCGTATGCCGTTACAATGGCGCCCGCCTGCAGCAATTGTTTGATAATCGCAATCGCGGGTGAATCGCGGATGTCGTCCGTGTCGCCCTTGAAGGCCAGGCCCAGCGCCGCCAGCCGCTTGCCGCGGAGAGTCCAAAGCACTGAACGAATCTTGTTGAAGAAGACTTCTCTCTGGGTGTCGTTGATTTTGCGGACTTCTTCGAGCAACTGAAGGTCCACCCCGCGCTCCTGCGCCACCCAATGAAATGCGGCGACGTCCTTGGGAAAGCACGAGCCTCCGTATCCCAGTCCCGCGCGAAGAAACCCCGGGCCGATGCGGCTGTCGAGCCCGATCCCGGCAGCAATGTCCTCGATGTCCGCATCCACCGCCTCGGCCAGGTTCGCCACGGCGTTGATGAACGAGATCTTCATGGCCAGAAACGCATTCGAGGCGTGCTTGATGATCTCCGCGCTTTGCGTTGAAGTGATAAGCAGCCGCGCCGTCCGATCCTTGCTGCACGTTCCAGGCACAGCCCCCGCCTGTGCGTAGTAGCCGCCGGCGGTTAATGGCTCATAGATTCGCCGCAGAATCTCCGCCGAGCGGTCGTTGGCTGCTCCCACAACAATGCGATCGGGGTGCAGAAAGTCGACCACCGCCGTGCCTTCGCGAAGGAATTCCGGATTCGAGACAACGTCGAATAGCTCTGCCTCCACGCCACGCCGGTGCAGCACGCGCCGTATCCAGTCGTTGGTGTAGACCGGCACCGTGCTTTTTTCTACAATCACCTTGTAGCTCTTGATGGCGCGCGCTATTTCGGCCACGACGGCCTCGACATACGACAGGTCTGCTGCGCCGCCATCCCCCTGCGGGGTGCCGACAGCGATGAATACCGCCTCGCACCGCTCAACCGCCTCTCCCAAATGCGTGGTGAACACGACCCTGCCGCCGCGGTGCTTGGCCAACAACTCGGGCAGATGCTTCTCAAAGATCGGCACTCCGCCCTCGCAGAGCAGCTTCACGCGAG
>JBEKWT010000345.1:0-3630 GCA_049512795.1 Occallatibacter sp. | reverse complement strand
CCCGGCCGCTACCAGATGCACGTCTTCCATCCCTCGGTTTCGCCGGAGGCGCTGCACGCCGCGGAACGGGAAATCACCGTGACCGCCGCCGATACGTTCCTCGGAACCTTCAGCCTCGCCGAATCCGATTTCGACCTAGCGCACAAGAACAAATACGGCCGCGACTACGATCGCCCGGACCCCGACAGCCCGGCGTATGCGCGGCCCTAGGTCGTTGTGGGTAAGTAGCACTGTGGTTGTCGTGGTAAACAGCTCTGTCATCCAGAGCGGAATTTGTCGCGCGCGAAGCGCGTGACAAATGGAGTCGAAGGATCCCTATAGCGCGAGCAGCGCCCGAGTGCGTAGAGGCGTTCTAACCGTGGCGCGGTCGCCTACTCGGGCGTTAGCGCCTTCCGAAGCGACCTCAGCAGGGCCTCGGCTTCATCGAGCTTTTTCAGCACCACCTCATCTCCCTTTAGCTCCTGCAGTTTGGTCCAAGGCACACTCTTCATCGCCTCAACCGCCGCACCCAATTCGCCTAGGGGGTGATCGTCATGCGCCTTCTCGACTGGACGAATTCGGAGTTGAGCGGAGTCGACGTCGCCCGAGTCGCTAAGGAAGTGTGCTCTGGCCACCGGATCTGGGAGGATCGCCCTAAGTTTCCGAAGGTCCTTTGAGTTGGTGATCCGCTTCTCATTCACTTTCTTTACCACAGCATCGATCACCGTCGGCACCAAGAGCTTCTTGTTCACGCCCATTAGCTCGCGCGCCCAGGTAATAGCGGCGCTGGGGTCGCGCAGAGCAGTGAATCTTCCAGAAAGCTCATAAATCTCGACGAGCCGGTCGAGCTCGCGGACTGTGATGCCCAAGATGTTGGCTGCGCTGGCTCGACCTACTAAGTCGACCAAACGGTAAGCGACCATCTCCTTTTCCTTAGCATCCCACTCCTTTCGCTGACGGTGAATATATATCCAAACTCGGAGCCGCTCGTCCTCCGACAACGTCCTGTCGGTGACCTCCACAGGAACCTGACGGAACTGCTCTCTCCCTTGCTCGACCAAGATTCGGGAGTTCGTCCACCGCCGGTCACCATCAATGATCAAATACTTCCCGGGTAACTCAGGATGCGGTTCAACCAGGAGGGGTTCGAAGAGCCCTCCATTTGCTTCGATCTGTCGTTGAAGCTCATCGTCTTCCTTAGGGCCAAGCCGCGGCTGATCCGGGTTGGGCAATATGTCGTACAGGTCGATCTTGGAGCGATAAGTCATCAAGATCGTCCGGTCGAGCCGACGCTCCTGCAAACCGACACTACTCGGGAGAGGTTGGGCGGGCACCTGAGCAATCATCTTATGATGCCTCCGATATCCCAAGGTCGTCGGACGTGCCGATAATTGAATCAACCTCGCTTGCAAGATCGCCTTTTGCCTTCTGGATCGCGCGTATGGCGGTCCCCTGATGCTCCCACTGTTTTTCGTGCCACCTGATTTCTTTATCTTGCAGCTCCAGCAAGCCCCCGGCCCGCTGATCGATCCGATCAAGAAGCTGCTTGCATCGTGCGGAGATAATGAACTCGTACAATGCGGCCGTCTTGCTTTCGCGCTCGACCTTACTGACACGAAGAGTATGCAGTTGGAGCAGGTGCTGCCTGATGACTATCGCAACTGCCACAACGCGAGCCGGGTTAGCGAGCAGGACTCCATCTAGGATGTGAAGTTGGCGTGCACCCTGCGGAAATTTGTGGGTAGAGAGGATTGCATGATCAGCCTTCTCAGCTAGTTGATCCTTTCTGAGCTTGGTGGCATGTTCGACTCGCCATTGGTTGTGGTTTTTTGAATCGTAGAGGATGGTTCCGCACTCCTGACCGCGGAGCATTACAATATGGCGAACGTCAGCGCCGGGAGCGCCCTTGGGAATGCGTTCGATCCTGTCGTCTTTGAACTCTGCTTTGAGCGCCTCGAAAATATTGATCTCGGCGCCCTCACCAAGCTCTTCATTGGTTTTCTTGTCCAACGCACGCTGCAAATCGTTCACTTTGGTAGAAAGCTTCTGATTGTCCTCGAAAGCTCTTGCCTTCTCAGCATTCACCGCATCTTCCCTGGCCTGTTCCATAATCTCGCGCTGCTCGTTCAAACCCGTTTCCATTGCCGATGCATGTTGAACTGTGAGCGTCAACACCTTAGCCTCGGCCTCGCGCACCTTTGCGCCGGCCTCCCTGACCAATTTCTCGGCCCCTTTTTGAGCCTCTTCGCGCGCACGCACCTCGCGAAGCGCGCTCTGTTGGCGCTCCGCTTCCAGGTCGGCCTTTGCCTTGGTTTCCGCGCGTGCTTTGTCAGCCGCGTATTGCATATTGAGCTGAGCAGAGATAGCAAGCGTCCGTTCACGCTCCCTAGCGGCAATCCTTCCGCTAATCTCTTCCAGTTTATCCGGGGGAATGGCTTGACCACAGGTTGGGCAGCTCTCGAGACCGAGCTGAAGATGTGACGGAAGCTTGAATTCTGACGTTTGACCAGATTGGAGAGGCATTTCTAAGACCTCGCTACTAGGACCTAGTTTATCCTATTTAGTCCAAATGTAAAGAAAAATCGCATCGCTCCGCGAAATAATTCCCCCAACGCCCCGTTGTGACATCTAACCTTGTGCACAGCCCATCCCATGCGCAATCATGGTCGAGGCCGTGACGGTTGGCAGAAGCCAATTCGCTGCCTCCCGAAGTCCTTTGTTGTCTGGATTTTAGTACCTAAGCTCTTTGAAATCCGGATTTTACGGGCCAAAACATGCTTAACCCCATGATTCCAGATATTTGGGGGGAGGGGGGATACCCCGATTTCGGAAACCCACCATCCTCTTCCGGCTCCCTCGACGAAGATTTATTTTCCAACAGGAGTCAACAGGGCTCATCCGGCGAGCTTCGCAGGCCCTAGCGTGGCACCGTATGAAAAAAGGGCGTGCCGTTTAGCACGCCCCTCTGGCTACTGACCTTCACTTCGTTACATCAACAACGTCTGCGAATTAGTGGTGGCCTCCGCCGCCCGAATGACCTGCGCCACCCGAGGGGTGACTGGCGCCGCCGGAACTGGGCGCGCTGTGCGAGCCACCGCTATAGCCTCCGCGGCTGCCGCCGTAGCCTCCGCTTCCAGAAGACCGCGGCTGAGCGATGGGCTGCCTCATGTTGAGTTGCGGCCGAGAAGAACTGCCGCCGCCATAACCGCTACTACCGCCGCGCGAGTAGCTCGAGCTTGGCGCCGTGCGATTCCAGTAGCTGCCGCTCTCGCCCCGGCTCGAAGCCTCTGTGCTACTTCCACCGCGCGCCGTTGAATCGGCCGTGTGCGAGGGTGGCGTAAACGTCTTCCACTCACTGCGGTTCGGCTCGCCGCGATTGGACGATGTCGATTCCGCCCGGCTTGCGGAACTGGTCGTGTCCCTGGCCGTCGTTCCCCTATCCGACCCAGCCGACCCAGCCGAAGTCGCGCTCGACTTCCCTGCTGCGGCAGTCGAAGCACGAGATTCCGCAGTGCCCGCGCCGGTTGAACGTGCTCCAGCCGCTACCGGAGAGAAATGACTCTGCTGCATGGACTGCTGCAGATGAGCCGTCTGCTGCTGGAACGACTCGGGATGCGACGTGCTCCGCGTGCCGAAGAAATGCTGCGATGC
>JBEKWT010000344.1:0-3630 GCA_049512795.1 Occallatibacter sp. | reverse complement strand
GAGCGCCTATGATGGATGGAGAATGGCGTGGTTGGGCGGCCATCCGGCTCCCCGCCCACGTGCGAGAATCGTTGTGGAGTCCTGATGGCTGCGTTTGGCAGTTTTGCTCTTCTTATCGCTTTGGCGCTGGCCGCCTACAATCTGCTGGCCGGAGCGCTGGCGCTGCGGCTGATTGCGACCGGGCAGCCGGCGCCGATCTCGCCCGAGCGGCTGGCGGATACGGCGCGCCGGGCTGGAATCGCCAGTTTCGTGGCCGTCACCGCTGCCGCCTTCGCACTGGTTTGGTCGGTCTTTACCGACGATTTCTCCATCACGTATATTCTGGAGCACTCGAACCGCGCGTTGCCCGCAGCGTACAAGTTCTCGGCGCTGTGGAGCGGCCAGGAGGGCTCGCTGCTGCTTTGGGCCTGGCTGCTGGCAGCTTACGGATTTGTGCTGCGCCTGACGCACAGGACGGACGTCAAGCTCTACGCCTACGCGGGCACCATCCTGGCCGGAATCCAGGCGTTCTTCCTGGCCATCCTGTGCTTTGCCGCTCCGCCTTTCGCGCTGTTTCAGGGTGCGGTTCCAGACGACGGCAACGGGCTGAATCCTCTGCTCCAGTACCCGGAGATGGTGATTCATCCGCCCATGCTTTACCTGGGCTACGTGGGCTTCTCGGTTCCTTTCGCCTTTGCGCTGGGCGCGCTGATGATGCGCTACCCAGGTGAGAAGTGGATCAGGATCACGCGCATCTGGACGATGGTGACGTGGCTGTTTTTGACCTGCGGCATCTTCCTCGGCATGCATTGGGCCTATGCCGTGCTGGGCTGGGGCGGCTACTGGGGCTGGGACCCGGTAGAGAACGCGAGTTTCATGCCCTGGCTGACCGGAACCGCATTTCTGCACTCGGTGATGATGCAGGAGCGGAAAGGCATGATGAAGAGCTGGAATGTGTGGCTGATTTTCTCCACGTTCCTTCTCACCATGCTGGGCACGCTGCTCACTCGCGCAGGCCTCGTCAGCTCGGTGCATGCGTTTGCGCAGTCATCCATCGGCACATGGTTCGTAGTCTTCATGGGCATCGTGCTGGCCGTCTGCATCTTCACCTATATTCTGCAGCGCGGGCACCTCAAGACCGAGCACCACATGGAATCGCTGGTGAGCCGTGAGTCGAGCTTCCTGTTCAATAATCTGGTGCTGCTGACGGCCTGCTTTGTAATTCTTTGGGGCACCCTGTTCCCCATCATTTCGGAGTATGTGCAGGGCACTAAGGTGACGGTCGGCGCGCCGTTCTATAACCGGGTCGCCGTGCCCATTGGGCTCTTTCTCGTATTTCTCACCGGCGTGGGTCCGCTGCTGCCGTGGCGTGCGACATCGTTCAAAGCTATCAAGCGGAATTTTGTGCTCCCTGTGATCGCGCTGTGGGTCACCGTGATCGTCTGCCTTGCCGTGGGCGTGCGGCCGTGGAAAGACGGCGCGCTCGATCAGGGCAGCTTTTATGCGGTTGTGGCGTTTGCGGTGGCAGCGGCGGTGCTGACCGCGATTATCGCGGAGTTTCTGCGCGGCGCCGGCGTCATCTCGCGCCAGACCAATCGCAATCTACTTGCGGCGACGTGGCTGCTCACGCGTCGAAACACGCGTAGATACGGCGGCTACATCGTTCATATTGGTGTGGTGGTTGTTGTCATTGGGTTGGCCGGTTCGGCATTCAACCGCAGCATCGAAAGCGAAATGGGCTTGCACAGCACGATGCAGATCGGGCCATACACGCTCGAGCAAGTTGGCGCCACCGAGGATTCGAACCCGAACTTCGATTCCGACTACGCAATGCTGAACGTCTACAACGGAAGCCGGCGGGCGAAAACACTTGAATTCGAGGGCTTCCAGTCCTACGTCATTCCAATTTTCCGAATCGTTCCGCTGCAGATGACACCGGAGAAGCGCGTGTATCTCGCCAGCCAGCAACCGCAGACCATGGTTGCGATCCATTCTCTTCCCGAGTGGGATCTTTACGTGGTGTATGAGGGAACGAACCCAGACACCGGCCAGCCCATCATCAAGGCGATTCTCAATCCGCTCGTAGGCTGGATATGGTTCGGCCTGGTCGTGATCGTGTTTGGAACCTTCGTTGCGCTCGTTCCCAGCCTGACACCGGCAACCGCTGCATTGCGCGTGCCTGCTGCGAAAGCGGCGCCGATGACTCCTGCGCTCAAGGGAGGCGACTAATGGGTGCGCTCCGCGCTTTTAGGTTTTGGACGAAAGTCGTGGAGGCGACTGTCCTGGTCGTGGCCATCTGCTTTTCTCTGGGCGCCGCGACACCCGCCTCTCGAATGAATACCCTGAGCCACCAGTTGATGTGCCAATGCGGATGCGCGCAGCTGTTGGGGGAATGCGATCACGTGGGATGCCCGGACCGAGACAAGGAATTGTCCGAGTTGACGACGGACATGGCAGCGGGCTTGACCGACCAACAGATCATGGATGCGTTTGTGGCCAAGTACGGCGCCACGGTACTGGCCGCTCCTACGACGAAGGGATTTGATTTGGTGGCATGGGTAGCTCCCTTTGCGGTGTTTGCAGCAGCACTGCTGGGAACTATTTTGCTGATCCGGCGCTGGGGCGGATTGGGCGGCAAAACGCTCGAGGCCGCGACGGCCACGGCAGAGAGTTCCGATCCAGCGGACCGGGAGCGGCTGGAGCGCATTCGCCGCGACACCGGCGCCAACGACGGGTTTTGACGGAGGTTTTTCGAGTCATGACGGAAACCGATGGCCTGATTGCAGGAGTGCTTCTCCTTTTCGCGCTCTTTCTGTACACCTTTTGGCCGGAGAACAGCTTCGCCAGCCAGAAGCAGAAGACGCGGCTCGACTATCTGCTCGAGCGCAAGGAGCAACTCTACGAGAATCTGCGCGACTTGAACTTCGAGTACCGTGCGGGCAAGTATCCTGAGGAGGATTTCGTTTCTCAGCGCGGCCTTCTCGAGCACGAAACAGCGGAACTACTGGCTGAGATCGATCACCTACAGCAAGCGTGATGGCCCGCCCTCGCCAATATGCTGTCATCCTGAGCGGAGTCCGCCCGGGGGCGGATGGAGTCGAAGGATCTGTGGTTGCTTTTCGCGCAGTAGGTTGAGCAAACGAATTTAGGAATGAGAACACTTTCATGAGATCGACAAAACTCGCACTTCTCTTTGCCTCGATATTGTTCGTATTCGCCGGCGCGATGGCGCAGGCTGCCACTGTAAGCGGTACCGTAACCGACAAAACCACCAACAAGCCCGCGGCGGGCGACACTGTGACGCTGCTGGAGCCGATGTCCGGTATGAGTGAGGTCGGCAAGGCAACCACCAACGCGCAAGGTCACTACTCGCTGGATCTGCCCGGCAGCAATCCATATTTGATTCGCGTGACGCACCAGGGCGCGGAGTACTTTATTGCCGCGCCACAAGGTGGCGGAAACGGCGACATCTCGGTGTACGACGTGGCGGCAAAGGTGGAAGGAATCACGATCGCCGAGCACGTAACCGGAATTGAAACCGATAACGGTCAGCTTCGCGTCGTGGAACGCTACGACATCCACAATGCCAGCTCACCGCCGCGCACACAGTGGAGCAAGCAGTCGTTTCAGGTGATTCTGCCCGACGATGCG
>JBEKWT010000343.1:0-3651 GCA_049512795.1 Occallatibacter sp. | reverse complement strand
TACGTGATGGACGTATACCACCGGATTCTCGCGTTGAACGCCGAATCCGCCGAAGCCGACATGCTTGCCGGCGAGGCTCTCGATGAGATGAAGGACAGCGATGGCGCAATCAAGATGTTCCGGGCTGCAGCCGCCGCGAACCCAAAGGAACCGGATGTCCATTTCGGGCTCGGATACCTGTTCTGGATGCGCAAGCAGTATCCGGAAGCGCTCGTTGAATTCCAGGCGGAGGTCGGGAACAACCCGAATCATGCGCAAGCTCTCGTGTACCTGGGAGATTGCTACCTGCAAGTGAACAAATCGGACGATGCGCGATCTCCGCTGCAAAAGGGCCTTGCGCTGGATCCATCGCTGGGGATTGCGGATCTCGATTTGGGAATCATCGATTCCCAGGCCGGCAGGAACGATGACGCCCTTCGCGAATTGAACAAGGCCCGCGCGCTCATGCCCGGCGACGTAAACGTGCGTTGGCGCCTGGCGCGGCTTCTTCGCGCCATGGGCCGCACTGACGAGGCGAATGCAGAATTTGAGGCGGCAAAGAAGCTGAATCAGGCGGCCGATGAGGACCTCTATAAAAAGATCGCCAACGGGAAACTGAAAAATCCCGATGACACCCAAACGCCTCAACCACCGGCAGCGCCCGCGCAGTAGATTGGCGCCGCAGCTCTCAGGATTTCGCCTGCGGGCGCGGAAGGAACGCGTGGGCGGGGCGATTCCGCTCAAGTACCGTCGATGGTGGATGTTACAATTTGCCCACGTCGCCCCATGAACGATCATTCCTCGCAAACCGAAGCCGTATTGGAAGTCATCGCCCCTGACCGCTCCCGCCAGCAGGTTGCCCTGACCCTTGAGCCCTTCAACATCGGGCGCGGCGGCGAGGTCGACAACGTTTTGCAGCTTGACGATGGGCGCATCTCCCGCCGCTGCGCGACGATTGTGGCCGACGGCGCCGGCTACCGGCTGCAGGACCGGGGCAATCGCTCCGGCGTCTTCGTGAACGGCGCCAAGGTTCTGCAGCACTTGTTGCGCGACGGCGACGTGATCACCTTCGGCATCGACGACAGTTATCAGATCGTCTTCCATTCAGCAGCGGCTCCGGTGCCACCTCCGCCGCCGGTGTCGGTGGCCAACCTGCTGACGCGCATCGGTTCCATCTCCGACTTCACCAGTACCACGGGTTCCGGTGGATTGAACAAGCTGAATCTGCTTCTGGAGGCAACATCGCTTCTCCACTCGCAGCTTCCCCTCGATTCCGTGTTGGGCACGATGCTCGATCACGCCATCTCCGTCACCCATGCCGACCGCGGGTTGCTTCTCGAGCCCGACGCCTCGGGTGCGCTGCATGTTCACCAGGCCCGCAGCAACAAAGGCGAGAACCTGGCGCCGGAGACGCTGAATCCAAGCCAGACCGCGATCAACCAGGCAATCAGCAAGCAGTCGAGTGTGATTACGGAGGACCTGAACCTGGCGGGAGTGGATTTGAAGGCCGCGGCGAGCGTGGTGATTCAGGGGCTGCGCGCGGTGGTCGCCATTCCGCTGTACGCCTCGTCGCGCTCCACCGCCGACACGGGCGCCGAAAACGAGCGCGGCCAATTGCTGGGCTTGATCTATCTGGACTCGCGCCGCAGGGCTGCGTTTTCCGCGCTCGACCGCCAGATTCTCGATGCGCTCGCCGTGCAGGCGGCCAGCATTATGGACAATGCGCGGCTAGTGGAGCGCGAACGCGAGCGGCAACGGCTGGAGCAGGAGTTGTCGATCGCACGCACCATCCAGCAGGCGCTGCTGCCCCACGGGCTCACCGATTTTCCGCACCTCGCCGTCACCGGCGTTCACTATCCCTGCCACGAAGTGGGCGGCGACTACTTCGATGTTGTTCAGGTGAGCGAAGACCGCACGGCAATTCTCATCGCCGACGTGAGCGGCAAAGGGCTCGGCGCTGCGCTGCTGACGACGATGCTGCAAGGCGCGTTATCGGGACTCACCATGGGCGCCGATCCGGTAAAGGTCTTCAACCACATCAATCGCTTTCTCTGCCGCCACGCGGAAGTCGGCCGCTATGCCACCATGTTCATCGGGCTCCTGGGCGAGGACGGAATGCTCGAGTACATCAAGGCGGGGCATCCATCGCCACTGTTGTTGCGGCAGGGCAATGTGAGCGAACTTTACACCGAGGGATCGTTCCCCGTCGGCCTCATTCCCGAAGCGGAATACACTTCGGCGCGCCTGCAGTTGGAACCGGAAGACACCCTGGTGCTGTTCAGCGATGGGGTGACGGAAGCGGAGAACTCCGCTCATGAACTGTTCGAGGTCAGAGGTTTGAGCCAGGTCCTGGCCGGCCGGAAGGACGTGCCCGTTGAAGAGCTGCAGCAATCGGTCTTCGACGCAGTGCGCGATTTCACCAAGGGCGCCGAGCAGTCGGATGACATTACGCTGCTGGTAGTGCGCTACCGCGAGGCAGCGTAGAGCCTGCGCCTCAGGCGCGAAGCCATACGGCGAACCCCGCATCGTTCACATTCTGAAAGCGAAGTTGCCTGAAAATGGTGGCGCTGGATTGGTACAATCCTCACCATGGGCAACCCCAAATGCATTGGAAGGTATGAGATTGTGGAGGAGCTCGGCCGCGGCGCGATGGGGAGCGTCTTCAAGGCCCGCGACCCCGCAGTAGGCCGCATCGTCGCCCTCAAAACCATCCATTCCGCGGCGCTCGAAGGGGCTCAAAGCGAGGAGTATCGCGCACGGTTCTATCGCGAAGCGCGGGCATCGGGCGTCCTGGCCCATCCCGGAATCGTCCCCGTCTTCGACGTGGGCGAGGATGCGGGCGCTCCCTTTCTGGTGATGGAGTTCGTCGAGGGCCGGACACTGGCCGACGTCCAAAAGAAAGGCGAGCGGTACAGTCTCGATCGCATCAGCGAAATCGGCCAGCAGCTCGCCGATGCGCTCGGATATGCGCACCGGCAGGGCGTGATTCACCGCGATATCAAGCCCGCCAATATTCTGATGACCTCGCGCGAGGTCTACGGCAGCGAGCGGCCCCGCATTACCGACTTCGGCATTGCCAAGCTGGCGGCTAGTGAGATCACGTCCACCGGGCAGTTGCTGGGCACTCCCTCGTTCATGCCGCCGGAACAGTTCACCGGCGCTCCGATCGACGGCCGCGCCGACCTCTTTTCCCTGGGCGTGATTCTCTATAACCTTGCGACCGGTGAGCAGCCGTTCCCCGGCGAGACCATGACCGCCGTCTCCTACAAGGTGGTTTACACAGAGCCGATTCCGCCGGCAAAGCTCAATCCAGCGATTCCAGCCCGGTATGAAGCGGTGATCCTGAAGTGCCTGGCCAAGAGCCCGGCCGACCGCTACCAGACCGGCGAGGAACTGGCGCAGGACTTGGCGGCCATGCGCACCAATTCCACGCCTTCAGTGATGCAAACAGGGGCGCCCCTGCTGGCCACAGCAGACTCCAATGTCACGCTCGCCCCGGGATCCGTCGCACGGTCCATTCCTCCGGCCCCACCACCCGGCGCCCAAAAAGCAGCGATGCCACCTGGCCAGATGCCGGCGCCGAAAAAGCCTTCAAAGCCTACCCAGTTTGAATCTATGTTTGGCATCGCGCTGCTTTGCGTGGCGTGTGCAGCAGTCGTGATCGCCGGAGGC
>JBEKWT010000342.1:0-6536 GCA_049512795.1 Occallatibacter sp. | reverse complement strand
CGCATAGCCGGATGCGGCGACGCCGAGGTAGTCGTTGTAAGCCTGGTTCTGACTCTCGCCAAGCTGCGCGCTGAGCAGAGTGACGGCGGCGCTGGTGGGCTCGGGCGGGGTGAAGAATTCGGCAGGATTCCTGACCGTGGAGAGGCCGGGATCGTTGCGCCGGTTGCTATCGAGCGCGGCGAACCAGAAGAGCTTGTTGTGCCGAATGTCGCTGCCCAGGCCGACGCCCCAGACGATTTCATGATCGGGTGGAGTGAAGGGAATGCCGGTGAAGTTGGGCGCTGACGCGGAGCCTGTGTTCTGCAGCCACTGCGTGAAGGGGTTTCGTGCGCCCCATGTGTTCTGGCGGTCGAAGAGAAAGCCCTGGCCGTGAAGAGCGTTGGCGCCGCTTTCGGTTCGGATGGCGGTGCGGCCGCCGGCGGAGCGCATGCCTTCGGCCTCCACGTTGCCTGACGCGGTGGTCACCTCGCGGATGGCGGCTTCGCTTATGCCGAGGCCGCGGCCTCCAGACCAGGATTGACTTCCTGATTGACCGATCGAGCGTTGGGGGTCGGAGTCTGAACTCGTGGATTCGGAGGCGCGCGAGGCGGAGCCGGCGGCGACGCCGAAGGCAAGGCTGGTGTTTGCGCCGTCGATCGTGATCTCGGCGGACTGCTGGGAGCCGCGGTAGGAGGCTTGAGACGAATCAACCGAGGCGCTGGCGGCAGGCGTGTCAAGCAGGAACTGCTGCCAGCGGCGTCCGCTTGCGGGCAGGGCCTGAAGTTGCGTGGCAGTGACGGTGGTGGAGACCGCAGGCGAGACGGGGTCTGAAGGTTGTGGAGCGGCCACGGTCGCCGCGACAATCGGCAGATTGAGAAATGCCGCAGGTAAAAGGCTGGTCGGCACTGCGGTGGCGGCGAGAGAAGGCGCGGAGCCGGACTTGAGCGGAAACACGCGCGGTGGCGCGGTGGCAAGCGCGAGTTCCAAGACGGCGGATTGGGTTTCAAGCGCGGCGCGCTGCGGCAGGGCAAGTGGGTAAGACTGGAGTTGAGCATGCTGCGGTGCGAACGGTGCGGGCGTTGCGGACGGCGGCACGATGATTATTGGGGATCTGGTTGGAGGCGGATTTGCCGCTGGAATTGCGGGCGAAGGCGCGACGGGCGGCGTTGCAGTGAGCGGCGCAACTTGCGATGAAGAATTGGGCCGAAGAACAGATTGAGGCTGATTCGGTGTGTGGGCCGTGGGCCGCGCAGAAGGCCCGATGGCGTCCGCGTCGGTCGAGATGCTTAGAGGAAAGCGACCGAGCGGTTCTTCCGCGATGGGGGCAATGGACGCGACGAGCTGGGACACGACAAGCTGGGGGCTGGATGTGGCCAGGGCGGGTCGTGGAACGGGTTCTGGAGCGGGCCGTAGAGCGGGTCCTGGAGCGAGCCGTGATTCAGCGGGCGGAGTATTCAGCGCGACGGTTGCCGGGCTCGGAGAGGGCGGCGGCGGTGTGGGCGGCTCGGAGGCTTCCGACAGGATGGCCGTTTGCGGCATCGACGGAGGCGCGGATGGCGAGCCAGCAGTCTGTGGCGGCGCGGCGGCCTCGAGCAGCGCAGGCGCGGCAGCCCGGACGGGTATAGCAGGCTCAAATTGAAGCGCGGCCTGCACGCGGGATTCGATGCCTCCGGTGACGAGAATCCCTTCGAGGCGGCCATGACCGAGCGGTTCCGAGTCGGCATCAAGCGCGTACTCGCCCGCATTGAGAGAAGCAAAACGGAAGGCGCCGTTCCTCGCCGTTGTGGTGCGAATCTGAGCGCCCGTGGCCTGGTTGCGCAAGACGATGGAGACGCCGGCCAGCGGGGCCGAATGCAGATCGGTGAGGCGGCCGACAAGGGAACCCGATTGAGGAGATTGAATTTGAACGACGTTTGACGGAAGGGAATCGGCGGGATTCGATTGAGCGAGAACCAGCGCGGAAGCGCTCAGGCACAGCGCTGCAAACACCAAACCCTGAATCCCGTTACCCCTTAACTCTGCCATTGCCAGCGCTGCCCGGGCAGATGCTGGAGAAAGGCCGATTGAGTAAGCCGGTCCGCTCTGGCGGCGGTTAAGGCACGGGCGAAGCGAAATCTCTAATTTGTTCGCTCCACTGAAAGGTTTGATCGAAGTTTGGCAGCGATTCTATGCCTCAAAACTGCGGATGAGAAGTAGTCTGCGTCACACATGAATGTTTTTTCGGCGAAGGACTGAGGTTGTGGCGTCGCATTGCGGGCCGATGCAGAAGTCGGGAGCCAGGTTTGGCATAGGCGCAGACGAGCAAAGCGGTTCGGTAGACTGAGAAGACCGCGGTTGGTGAGGAAGCGCGTCTGTGTGGCGGAGCATCGCGCGGTGCGTCAAGAAGATGTTTGGCGAAATCCATGTTTATAGATGAAGCCAGAATTCGCGTGAAGGCCGGCGACGGCGGCAATGGCTGCATGGCGTTCCGGCGCGAGAAGTTCGTGCCGCGCGGGGGACCGTCGGGCGGCGATGGCGGGCGCGGCGGCGACGTTGTAATGGAGTCGAGCCAGCGGCATAATACGCTGATTCACTTCCGCTACAACCCGGAGCACAAGGCGCAACGCGGCGAACACGGCATGGGCTCGAATTGCACGGGGCTGGATGGACGGTCGATCACGCTGCAGGTGCCGGTGGGAACTTCGCTCTACGACCAGGAAACCGGCGAGCTGATTCACGACTTCAAGGAGCCGGACGAGCGCCTGGTGATTGCCAAGGGTGGGCGCGGCGGGCGCGGCAACCAGCATTTTGCAACGAGCACTCACCAGGCTCCGCGAGAACATGAGTTGGGGCGAGCGGGCGAGGAGCGCAGCTACCGGCTTGAGTTGAAACTGCTGGCCGACGTGGGGCTGGTCGGCCTTCCGACGAAGATTGCCGATTATCCGTTCACGACGCTCGAACCGAACCTGGGGGTGGTGACGGTGGGCGAGGAGCCGAATCTCGAATCCTTTGTGGTGGCCGATATGCCGGGGCTTATCGAGGGCGCGCACCTGGGATCGGGGTTGGGCGTTCAGTTTCTTCGCCACATCGAGCGCACGCGTGTGCTGGTTCACCTGGTGGACGTGTCGGACGCATCGGGAAGGCCCGATCCGGTGGAAGATTTCAAGGTGATCAACAACGAGTTGGCCAGCTTTAGCTCGAAGGGGCAGGGCGCCGACGAGCATCCGCTGGCCGAGAAGCCGATGATCGTTGTTGCGACGAAGATTGACGCGGCGAATCCCGAAAAACTGAAGAAGCTGGCCGCGCACGCGAAGAGGAAGAAGCTCGAGTTTCACGCCGTCTCGGCAGTGACGGGTGAGGGAATCGACGAGCTGAAGTGGGCGCTGGCTAAACGCGTCCGGCGGGACGCGAGCTGAGATTCACGAGAATTTCACCCAGGCGCGCGAAGATCGTCTTTCTACTCGCGTGAGCATCTTTCCGCCAAATGCGGGCATCTTTGCGGCGGAACTATTTACTGCTCGGTACCCTCCCCCGGGCCCTGCCGTTTTAGGCGGATTCTTTTCAAAGGCTTGTCGCTTCGGTCATTTCCGATAACCCATTGATTCCATTTGGGTTCTTTTGCAAATTCCTCATTCGAAAAGGGGTTAAGGCCCAATTTGGACGTGAATATTACTCCCTGGAAGACATCTCGGCTCGCGCACGGCGTCGCCGGCGAAGGCCGCAAAAGGACGTTGACTTTTACGCGGAGGCTCATCATGGAGCGATTGTGCGCCAATATAGCGAAATAATCGGCAAATGGAAGTGTCTGATGTGGAATGGTTTATGAGATTTGTTACTTGACAGCGAATTGGGGTGAACCCCTGAGGTGAGACAGATTGAGTTTTGACAGTTCGTCGTTGGATGAAAAATGATGTTCATTCTGTTCGATCTCCGGCAGAGGCTGCATGACTCGCGGTCGGGATCTCGTGACCTGAAGGCTGAGCAGGATTCAATGACAGAAAGGCTGGTCTTGAAACTCGTGACTTTCCGTCATGGATACAAAGTTTCGCGCGCAACTCAGAATCTGGTCTTCAAGAGGCGTGCTGTGGAAGGTGTCCGGCGAGATGAACGCGGCCTGCTGGCGGGTCGCGACGTACTGTGCGCTCAGCGTTTGCATGTTGTTAAATTCGGCTGAGAGCAGCGGGAGCGCGCTGCGGTCGTCGTCAGTGGAGGCAGCGGCGGAGGCGAGAGCCAGGTCCTTCTCTGCCAGCCGATGCTGTGTGGATACCCAGTCTTCCGACAGCGGAGCGTTGTTCAGGACCGCGTTCACGATCGCAATTCGCCACTCCCGGATTACGCCCATGTCTTCGATGCCAGCCTCGGTGAAAGCTCTTGAGAACCCGGGCTTTGCAGGTGGCGTGGATGCCTGCTCGGGTGTATCCGACGGGGGAAGCGTGAGGATCGCCCCGCCGGCTTTGAAGGACAGTGTGCCTCCAGTCAAGCGCGCAAGTGTTTCGATATCGACATACGACTTTCCATTGACCTGAATAAGCTGAGTTTCGCCTGCGTGTCCTGCGATGGTGAATGTGGAGCCGGTTTTTGGCGCTTGCGCGTCGGCATGCAGGGGCAACATTAGAGGAGCAGTCAACAAGGCCGCAATCACGGCGCTGATCCATTTCATGAGATTTCCTTCGGGATCATGGGTTTTCCCTCGCGTATCACCTGTTAGTTTCTTAGTACGCGGCTCAGCATACTGATCAATCTTGGGCATCGCGGGCCGAGGAGGAGCAGATGGCGGGGTTCCAAAGCACTTCCCGGAGGGCGGGCGCGGGGGGTTGATGGTGGTTGAGCCAGCGGAGTATTTGGATTCCTTGGCAAACCCAGGGCACCAGGTGTTACACGGTTTTGAATAAATCACCGGAATTCAGTTCGCGAGTGCGGCGGCGCCAGGTGGCGCGGAGAAAGGTGATGGGGCCGATGAGCATGGCAGCGAGAACCAGAAACACGAGCGAGGTTCCCAGAGAGTTTTCGTGCTCGAGCGAGAGCCCGAGCAGGCCGAGCGTGATGCAGAGGATGAGGACAAACGCGACGAGGCCAATGGACAGGAACCAGAACCACCAGAGCATTGGAGGCATTCCCGATACGATTTGCGCAACGGGATTTGCGGCTCGCACGCGCGCGACCAATGCGCTGACAAATTGAAAGAAAGCCGGTGAGCGGTCTTCAAAGTTGCCAAAGCTGAGGTAGTGCTGGTTGGTGAGCTGAATTGCGGCGCCCGAATCGAAGGTGATTGCGCAATACCGCGTTTCAGATGCGACCTTGCCCGCGCCCAACATCCACATCCCGGGGGTGGAGTAGATTCTGACTGTTTTGATAAGGGCGAAGGGCGCGGCGCTGCCGGTCCAGAGGATTGTGGTGTCGGTCAAGGTGAACTCTTCGGTTTTTGCCGCGACGGATCGCCGGACTTGGTAAGTGAGGTCGGGCATGGTGGAGGGGTCTCCTCAAGATGGAGGATAACTGGTTTTGGCGGCGGTTTCGTACAGAACAGCGATCGGGGTCTGTTGAGTTCGTGGGATCTCGCTCAGGTCGAAAAAACGGCAACCGCAGATTGGCGCAACTTTCTTCGCCTGCGGAGGACGCTTCGAAGGAGCGCCTCAGGGGCGGTCGCCGGATTCGGGTGGGGCGTCGCTCACTTTGTTCAGGACGGAATGGAACTTGGCGAGGGAGCCACGCTCGGCGCGGGCGTACAAGGGCCGCATCTCGGCGTCAAGCTCTTCGGCGTCAGGCGAGCCCATGTCGGCGAAAACATTGCCGCTGCTGGGAATGATGCGCTCTCGAATCTTCTTAGCCACGATTTTCCCTTTCCTTCATGCTACGCCGGGATATTGCTTCGTGTCTGTTGGGGCTCGCTATACGCGCCTACGGTCGAATGTGCCGCAATCCACCATCTGGAAGCTGCCTGGTGCCGCGGCGTCGATTGCCGCGACGATTCGGGCCACGTGTTCGCGGATGATAGGCATCTGAATGGCGGAAAGCGCCACCACAGCCAGTCGCCGCACGGTTAGATTCTGCTCAAGGTGGAGGGTTGCGTCTCCCGTCAGGAGAACCTGGATTCCCTGTTCTTCCGCAGCCTGGAGAAGTTCGCCGTTCTTCAGTCCCGCCCAGCCCATGAAAGCCACGGTCACGACCTCGTGAGGGGCGAGCAGGCTTCGCAAGGCGTGGTCGAGGTTCTCGTCGAGCAGAACCTTCACAGAACGGGCTCTCCGCGCCGCGTGTGGGCAAACTCGATCAGGCGGCGGATCTGGACGACGGTGAGCGAGGGAAATCCTTCAGCGAGCTCGTCAATCGACTCGCCCAGATCGTAGCTATCCACGATGGCGTCAGGCAGGATGCGGGTGCCGCGCACCACGGGCCGGCCGGAGACCTTGCCGGGAACCTGCTCGATCAACTCGCACTCCGTCCAGTCGAGTTCGCTGGTGCGTGCCGTGGCCATCGCGTCCTCCTCGGTTCATGGTAGCGCAATTCCGGATGGGTGGGATAGACCGGGGCGTGGCTGGTGGCGGGGAATCTGAAGAACTTTCCGGAGAAAGGGTGCGGGG
>JBEKWT010000341.1:0-4536 GCA_049512795.1 Occallatibacter sp. | reverse complement strand
CACCGCAACAGCCCTACCACGTCATCGACCACTGGAAGATCGGTGGCGATGGCGGCTGGGATTACCCGGTCGCCGATCCCGGCGCGCATCGCCTCTACATCGCCCACGGCACTGAAGTCGATGTCGTCGACACCAACACTGGCAAATCCATCGGCACGATCCCCAACCTGCACGGTGTCCACTCCATCGCTCTCGACACGGCCGGAAAATTCGGCTACATCACCGACGGTGGCGCCAACGCCGTCGTCGCCTTCGACCGTTCCGCCCTCGCCGTCACCGCAACCATCCCCGCCGGAACCGGCCCTGACGACATCCTCTTCGAGCCGGTCACTCAAACCGTCTGGGCCTTCAATGGCCGCTCCCACGACGTCTCCGTCATCTCTCCAGTCTCGAACACCGTCATCGCCACCATCCCTCTTCCCGGCAAGCCCGAGTTTCCCGTCACCGATGGCCAGGGAACGGTCTTCGACAACATCGAAGACAAAAGCGAAATCGTTCGCATCGACGCTCACTCGAAAACCATCACCGCCACCTGGCCCTCCGGTTGCGACTCACCCTCCGGCCTCGCCATCGACGTCGCCCGCCATCACCTCTTCCCCGCCTGCGACGGCAAAAAGGCCTCCGTCATCGACTCCACCACCGGCAAGCTTCTCGCCAACCCCACCATCGGCGACGGCCCTGATGCCGCCGGCTTCAGCGACGCGCACTCGCTCGCCTTCATCCCCAGCCGCGATGGCATCCTCTCCGTCATTGACGCCGCCGCCCCCGGCTATCCCACCATCGAGAGTCTCGCCACTCAGGCCGGCGCGCGCACCATGACCTACGACCTCTCCACCGACCGCGTCTATCTCATCACCGCCGACTTTGGCCCGCGCCCCGATCCCACTCCCGCGAACCCGCGCCCGCGTCCTCCTGTCATTCCCGGTTCTTTCACCGTCATCGTCGTCGGCCGCTGATCGGGATCCACCCGACAGCAATCTTTGAATTTGTTTGCGAGTTTTCCAACGTTCGTTTCTGATCGCAGCTTACGGTTTTTTCATTCACTTTTTCTCTGATTCACTCCTTCACTTGTTCCCTCGGTCCCCGCTTCCATGAAGATCTTTCTCGTCATCGCCGCCATTCTCATCGTCGGCGCCTCTCTCTTTGCCGACTACAAATGGCGTCAATGGCTCGCCCGCCACCGGCGCGATCGCGACCAATAGCCCGCGCAGGCCCTCGTGCCTCTATGCCTCCGGGCCCTTGTTCCCTCAGTCCCTCTCCCCATCCCTCCCGTTACAATGGCTTTAGGGAGCCGTCCAAACGCTATGCTTCGTTTCCTCAGCCTCCGCCTTTCAGCGCGCCGGGATTTCCCCGGCCCAGTCTCGACTCTTGCCCTGGTTGCCATCCTTGCCTTGGTCGCCGCCGCCTCGCTCGCCGTCCCCGCCCACGCCCAATTCGGCGCGCCGCCCACTACCCAGGTCCACGACGCCTCGGCCCTCAAGCCGCCGCCCGGCGCACGCGTCGCCATCATCGAGTTTGAAGACCTCGAGTGCCCCGACTGCGCCAACGCCAACCCCCTCCTCAAAGAGGCCGCCGCCAAATACAACATCCCCTGGGTTCGCCACGATTTCCCGCTCCCCCAGCACAATTGGAGCTTCCAGGCCGCCGTCAACGCCCGCTTCTTCGACACCAAAAGCAAAACCCTCGGCAACGATTACCGCGATGCGGTTTTCGCCAACCAGGTCTCCATCGAGACCCTCGACGAGCTTCAGCAATTCACGCAGCGCTTCGCCTCCTCCCACGGCGTCGCACTGCCCTTCGCCATCGATCCCATGGGACGCCTCTCGCAGCAAGTCAAAGACGACCGGGACCTCGGCCAGCGCGTCGGTGTCGAGCACACTCCCACCATCTGGATCGTTACCAACGCCGCCCACGCCCCGCCCTTCGTTGAAGTCGTCGACCGCGGCCGCCTCTTTCAGCTCATCGACCAGGCCCTGGCCGAAACCAAGCGCTGAGCTGCGGCCAAACTTTCAAGATGCCTTCAGCCAAGGCCACCCGCCGCCATCGACGCCCCGCCGCCTTACTCGCTATCCTCTGCGGCGGCTTCCTTTGCGGCGCCCTCGACATCTCCGCCGCCTTTGTCATCTACGGCTCCATGGGCTTGCGCCCCTTCAGGCTTCTGCAGGGAATCACCTCCGGCCTGCTTGGTCCCTCCGCCTTCGCAGGCGGGTGGGCCACCGCGCTCCTTGGCCTTTTCTTTGAATTCTTCATCTCCACCGGAGCCGCTGCCGTCTACGTCTTCGCCGCGCATTTCCTCGGGTTCCTCACGCGCCGCCCCGCGCTCGCCGGACCCCTCTATGGCATCGCCGTCTACTGGTTCATGCAGCTCATCGTATTGCCGCTCTCCCGCTTCGCCCACCGCCCCTTTTCGCTTGAGATTACGCTCATCGGCATCGCCATCCACATGGTCTGCGTCGGCCCGCCCATCGCCATCGCCACGCGCTACTTCACCAGACGGGCCCCATAAATTGCCGGTGCGATGCGCCAACAAAATCCGGCAGCCATTCGCCAGTAGCAAAAGCGCACAACTGCTCGCTACCACCTGCCTACAGCTGGCTGGTAACTGCATTTGGCTTTCTTGTTTTTGTTATTCGCTACAGGCTAAAGCCAACTGGCTGACCACTGATCACTGGCCACTATTCCCCTACTCCCTGTTCCCTGTTCCCTGTTCCCTGATTGCGAACAGCTTCAGCTGTTCGCGATCTTCACCAGCTCCTGCCCGCCCGGCGCAACCATCCGCGTCTGCGGCGCGCGCCAGTGGTCGATATAGCTAATCCGATGCACGCATCCCACCGTGCAATTCGGCGCGCAGCTCTTCGCCGTCGTAAACTCCCGCTTCACGTCCGCCGTCGTATACTCCGCCACCGGAACCCCCGGGTATCCCCGCTGCTGCGAGCAGTAATGAACCAGCCCGTCCTCGCACACATACAAATACCTTGACCCCGCCCGGCACCGCCAGTCATTCGCGCGCCCCTCGGCAATCGCCTCCTGAAACTTGTCGAACTGCGCGTAGTTCGTCTTCTTTCGATCGCGCATCTCGTGGTACACCCGCGCCTCGTCCGGTTTCAGCGGCTTCAGTTGCCCGTCCCCATCGTGAATAATCCCAATCGTCGACTCGAACCCCAGCTCCACAGCCCTCCGCCCAATCACCAGCGCGTCATTCGGGTTTCTAATCCCTCCGCCCACCACCGAATTAATGTTCACGTGGAACTCGGCAAAATCCCGCAGCATCTCCAGCCGCTTATCTAAAGTTTTGAGCGACTTTTTCGACACCTCATCCGGCTCTAAATTATCAATAGAAATCTGCATATGATCGAGCCCCGCCTCATTCAGCCGGATAATCCTCTCCGGCGACAGCAGGAACCCATTCGTAATCATCCCCGCAATCGCGCCCGTCTTCCTCATCCGCCGAATAATGTCGTCCAGTTGCGGATGTGTCAGCGGCTCTCCGCCCGAGATGCCGATCATCGCCGTCCCCAGCCGCCCCAGGTGGTCAATGCGCCGCTCCATCTCCGCCACCGGCTCGCTCACCTTGTCGTACTCATTGCAATAGGCGCAGCTCAGGTTGCAAAAGCGCGTAGGAATAATCTGCACCAGCACCGGGTGCGAAGTATCAGCCAGCGCCCGCGCCACCATGGAGTACTCGCGCACCTTCCGCCGAGCCGCAATAGCCCGCCCACGCACCGTCGATCTCCGGTGAATAGCCATCTCTACTATTGAATCACAGTGCGGAGTCGAGGGCCATCTGGGGAACGTTCGACGTAAAACACGGCTAATCGCCGCACATCATTTTGCGCGTCTTCTCTAAGTCACTGGTTTTCTCATAATAGTCAAGGACCGCCAAGAGCCATGGAATTCTCGTGCGATCATGGTGGACGGAATTCGCGCTGAAGTATCCATATGAGTTCCCATCACTGTCCACAATAATTGGCGCGTCGTTCGAAACATCGTTCCAAGGGCTGTGTGCTGATACATCCGAGCCGAATTCTCCAACGTCGTTCCAGATGCTGTTCGAAGCTACATCTGAGCCAAACTCACCGACGTCGTTACAAATCGAAACAGAACTCGTGTCCACACAATTCAGGCACCCAAGAAACGTTTTATGGTCATCCCCTCCGAATAGCAGGAGCGCCTTCGCATTTTGAGCTGACACCTGCGGTAAACCAAGAGACATGAGCGACATCAAGACAAAACAAGAAATGGCGACTAACCTTGCCGCGTTCATTGCAGGTTACCCCCTCGGTTCAGGCCTAAAACACCTCAATTGCTAACTGACCATCGTACCTGCGGGCGAGCGGCCACGCCCGCGAGATCAACTCACCGCGAAAATGGCTGCTCGGGGTACCTCAATTGGGAACCGGGAAGCCAGACTAGTGCTTGTCGAGAACCGCCACGATTCGGTAGGTCTCGGATTCAAATTTCTTGCCGTCCAAGCTGACAGGCCATCTAAGCTTGGCGTCCTTCCCCTTAAACTCCACTTCGAACGTGTCCACCATC
>JBEKWT010000340.1:0-3694 GCA_049512795.1 Occallatibacter sp. | reverse complement strand
CGGCGAGAGTTTGTGCGATCCCATTTTCGTGGCGGATGAAAGAGACGAAAAACAACCACAGGTCCTTCGACTCGTCCGCCGCGGCGGACTCGCTCAGGATGACAGCGCGGAGGAATGGGTTTGTGCGATCCGGCGGGGAGAGTTAGAAGGGCTTTACGGGTTCGGGCTGGACGGAGTTGATTTGGCCGATGGCGATGGCGGCGACGTAGAAGTTTTCTCCGCGAGTGGGTGAGCCGGCGAGGCGGCGGAGCATGGCGAGCTGGCCGACGTGGGTGAAGGCGTCGGCGACGGGGCCCTGCATGAGGCGTTCGATGGGCGCCTGGACGGGTGAGGACGAGGCGAGGTATGCATCGAATGCGGAGAGAGCGGCGAAGAAACGCTGCTGCTCCTGCGGCCAGGCGAGGGGTTGGGTGTTGTGCCAGGCGGGGTTGCCCTGGGCCATGGAAAGCGCCCAGTGAAAGAGGTCGCCCATGTGGGCGAGGATCTGCACGGGACGGCGGCCGGCGCTGTCGAAGTTGGCGAAGGAGCCGGGGGCGTTTTCCAACGCGCGAACGGTGCGATAGGCCAGTGTGGCAAGGGTGTGGCGGAGGAGATCTCGTTTTTCGTCCATTGAGGAAATATAGCGCATGGAGCGGGGGCTGAAACACCTCTCAAATATTGAGGCGGGGGCCGGCGCGTGAGGCAGATGGCGGCGATCTTTGATAAACTAAACATTCTGACTTCAATCGCTGACTTCAATCGCAGGAAACCAACATGTCAATCCATCCCGTAATGCAGCGCCTGGCTGACAAGCTGAAGCGCACCGATTTGCCGGCGTTTGTGCCCGGCGACCAGATTCGCGTTCAAGTGAAGATCAAAGAAGGCGACAAAGAGCGGCTGCAGGCCTTCGAGGGCCTGGTCATCGCCGTGAACCGTGGACCGCAGGCGACGTTCACCGTGCGCAAGATGAGCTTTGGGCAGGGAGTGGAACGCATCTTCCCCTTCAACTCGAAGGTGGTGGACAAGGTGGAGTTGGTGCGCAGCTACAAGGTGCGGCGGGCGAAGCTGTTTTATCTGCGCGGGCTGCGCGGCAAGGCGGCGCGGCTGAGGGAAGTGGACCGTGCGACGGGCAAAGTGCGGGTGTAGAGACAGGGGTCAGGTTTCAGGTTTCAGGGTTCAGTTAGCCCGGATTCCTGGGAAGTGAAGGACAATTTGCAAGGCAAGAAGAACCCCGGCTTCGGCCGGGGTTTTTGCTGCGCGGAAGACAGTGGACGGTGTGAAGCGGACAGTGTGAGGTGGACGGTGTGAAGCGAACAGTGAGTAGTGAACCGTGAGCCGTGGATCGTGAAGCGTGGGCGGTGGCCGGCGGGGTCGATTGTGATTTGAAGCCGGCGGGGTGCGGATACCCGCCCTCGATCGTGATTTGATGGCGGCGCGGTTCGGCCATCCGCAGCTTTACTCGCTAGTTGTGGGATCGATAATTGAGCGGACCTGGGCAACAGAGTTTGCGGGGAATCCTCCCTGCTGGGCATGCTCGCGAACGGTGGCCTCGTCAGGGGCGATGTAGATGCAGTAGATCTTGTCGTCGGTGACGTAGCTCTGGAGCCACTGAATGCGGGGGCCCATGGATTGCAGGACGCCGCAAGATTTCTGAGAGATTGCATGCAGTTGATCCGGGGACAGCTTTCCTGCGCCGGGAATTTCGCGCTCGATGACGAATTTCGGCATGGCAGATGACCTCCTGTGTTGATCGACAGGCTAGCATCTCAGGGGCGGTTTTGTACCTATACTGTTCGCATGGCGATTGCAAAAACACCTGCCGCTCCCTATTACGCGGTGATCTTCACTTCCCTGCGGACGGAAGGCGAGAGCGGCTACGGGAAGATGGCCGAGGCGATGGAAAAGCTGGCCGCGGCACAGCCGGGGTTTCTGGGAATTGAATCGGCGCGAGACGGATTGGGAATCACGATTTCGTATTGGGAGAGTTTGGAATCGATTGCGGCGTGGAAGCAGAATTCGCGGCACCTGGTGGCGCAGCGGCGGGGCCGCGACAGATGGTATGAAGAGTTCAAGGTGCGGGTGTGCCGCGTGGAGCGCGATTACGGGTTCGAACGCAAGTGAGCGGTTGGGGTCCGGCTTTTCCACGCGATGATTCCTCGATTGTTCTTATACTGTGGGCATGATCACGGCCCGGATGGTTCGCAAAGGATCTTCGGGAGCTTCGAGGGCTCCGGTGTGCGGATGGGCGCTGGAGAACGCGGCGCGGCGGCGCGGCGCGCTGTGTGTCGCGGGTCTGGACGAGGTGGGGCGCGGGCCGATGTTCGGGCCGGTGGTTGCGGCCGCAGTGATTTTTCCTGAACGACGCCGGCTTCCGGGATTGACGGATTCAAAACAACTCACGGAAAAACAGAGGAACGAATTTGACGCGATGATCCGCGCTGAGGCGGCGGCGTGGGCGATTGCCGCGGTGGATGTGGAGACGATCGACCGCATCAATATAAGGCGGGCTTCGCTGCTGGCGATGCGAATGGCGGTGGAGCAGTTGTCTATGGGGACGGGGGCTTTGCTGCCGGATTATCTGCTGATTGATGGGCGCGACACGATCGAGTGGCCTTGCGCGCAACAGGCGGTGATCGGCGGCGACGGGCGAAGCGTTTCGATTGCGGCGGCGAGCGTGCTGGCGAAGGTCTATCGCGACCGGCTGCTGGTGGAGCTGGATGCGGTGTATCCGGGATATGGGTTGGCGCGGCACAAGGGCTATTGCTCGCCCGAGCACATGGAGGCGCTGCGGCGGCTGGGACCGACGCCGCTGCACCGTAAGAGCTACCAACCGGTGGCGCAGCTGATGCTTGCGTTCGACTGAGGAGGGCGGCGGGTGAGTCAGCGAGTCAGCGGGTCGGCGAGTCAGCGGGTCGGCGTGGTATCCCCGGTCCCCGAAGGCAAGGGACCGGGGGCACCCATCGGCACCCAGCATGTTGGCGAGTTGGCGGAGTTAGCGGTTGGTTTGGATTTGTGCTATCCCACCCTTGCCGCAAGAACAAAAGCGCGGCAAGGATGGGGCACCCAACATGTTGGCGAGTTGGCGGTTGATTTGGGTTCGTGGTATCCCCGGTCCCCGAAGGCGAGGGACCGGGGGCACCCATTTTCTGTGGTGAATGAGGGTCCCGAAAAGCAGCCGCAGGTCCTTCGACTCCCTGCGTCCGCCGCGGCGGACTCCGGTCGCTCAGGATGACAATTCAAATTGAATGCCTGTGCTGTCCGACCCTTCGCTGGAAAGAAGCGAAGGATGGGGCACCCATTTTTTGTGCTGAAACAAAAACCGAAGACTCGAGGAATGGCTAGGCTTCATTGGTGCGGGTTTTGCGACGCTGACGCCAGGCGAGGATGGGGCGGGCGAGGAGAAGCGCAGCGATGACAACGGTCATTGCGAGCGGGGTGAGGACGCCGGGCTTCATCTGCCACCAGTAATGAGCCACTCCACAGATTGCGGCGAGATAGATGAGCATGTGCAGGCGACGCCAGTTTTTGCCGCCGAGCTTGCGGATGGCCCACGTGGTAGAGGTGAGCGCGAGAGGCAAAAGCGACAGATATGCGGCCATGCCCGCGGTGATGTAGCGGCGGCGCGACGTCGGCCAGCATGGCCTGCAGATCGAAGTTGTTGTAGAGCGCGACCCAGGTGAGCATGTGGAGCGTGGCGTAGAAGAAGGCGAAGAGG
>JBEKWT010000339.1:0-4162 GCA_049512795.1 Occallatibacter sp. | reverse complement strand
CGCTGCAGGGTGGAAATGCCGGACTGCATCGATCCCAGGTAAAAGCCGCCCCAACCAGTGACGAGGACCAAGCCGACCACCTTCACCTTGAAGAGCTCGCGCAGGTCGTGAATGAGCGTGGCCGTTGCGCCGGGTGCGGGAGCATGAAGGGCGTGCGACGGGGAATCGGCGTGAAGCGCGGCAAACTCCGAAGGTGCGGCGGCTTGGGATGCGGGAGTCATGGGGCGAAAAAGAAGTGCGGCGGCGCGAGCCAAAACGCGGCCTTTAAAACGCGGCCTTTAAAACGCGGCCTTTGTCTTGATCATAGCAAGCGGGGCGACGAGCGGGGTTGGCGAAGTTCGGCGTGGGCGTGCGCGATTGCGAGCGAAAAAGCCCCCGAAAAGGATGCGGAAAATTGTTTTGACTGTGCCCGCATGCGTCGTGTAGCTTCCGGGCATCGGCGCTCACTCATCCCCAGGGTAATTCCGAGCGCCCGGAGGTACTAAAGATGCGGATGATGCTGACGGTTGAATTTCCCCTTGAACCATTCAACACGATAGTTCGCAATGGAACGGCCGGTTCCATCATGAAGAAGATTCTCGACGACGCCAAACCCGAGGCTGCGTATTTTGGCGAACAGGACGGCAAGCGCGGAGGCGTTCTGATTGTCGACGTGGCGAAGCCATCTGACGTTCCCCGCCTCGCCGAACCGTGGTTCCTGAATTTCAACGCTGAAGTGAAGTTCAGGGTCGTTATGACGCCCGCGGATCTCGCCGAGTCAAACCTCGAGGCGCTGGGCAAGAAGTGGGGTTGAGGCGAGGGTAGGTTTCGCCGGTCAAAACGAATGAAAGCGAGGCGGGAGCTGGAACCATCGGCTCCCGTTTCGTGTTTTGAGCGGCCTGCTGGGCGCGCTGCAAAGCCGCGCTAAGCACTGTGGTAACTCTCCGACGTGGCATCCTTGGTGCCCCATCGATGCCCGGTTTGGGGGATGTGCCTCAGGCCGCCACAGTCCTGTAAAATAAAGAGCAACCGGATGATCGAAACCCATTCAGCGGCTGCTTCCCTGGCATCCCGCACCGCGCGGGAGCCGGAGTCGCGAGCGTCTGGAAACCTTTCAACCCCATCACCAGTGATTCAGGTTCAGGGCCTGGGCAAAACGTACCAGACAGCGCGAGGTGCACTGCATCTTTTCGAGGATCTCAATCTCGAAGTTGAGACCGGCGAAATGGTGGCGATTGTAGGCCAGTCGGGCGCGGGAAAGAGCACTCTTTTACACATTTTGGGGGCGCTGGATGCCCCTTCCGCCGGCACCGTATACTGCGCCTCAACCAACGTGGCAAAGCTGAGCGCGAAAGAGGCTGCAGCCTTTCGAAATCGTGAGATCGGGTACGTGTGGCAGTTCCATTATTTGCTGCCCGAGTTCACGGCGCTGGAGAACGTGGCAATGCCGCTACTGGCGCGAGGCGCCAGGAAGATCGAAGCTCTGCAAACGGCGGAGAAGTGGCTGGGCGAGGTGGATTTGGAAGATCGCGGGGACCATCGGCCGGGAGAACTTTCAGGGGGAGAGCAGCAACGCGTGGCGCTGGCACGAGCACTGGTTTGCGGCCCCAGGCTGCTGCTGGCCGACGAGCCGACCGGGGATCTGGACAACTCGACGGCTGGGCGCGTGTTTGATTTGATCGAGCGCCTGCACCGAAGTCATGGGCTAACGTCGATTTTGGTAACGCATAATTTGGACTTGGCCGCCCGATGCCGGCGAGTTTTGAGGCTCGGAAACGGTAGACTGACAGAGATCACAGACGCTGGGTCAAAGCCGTTGCAAGCTGGAAACTTGGCGTAGAAAAAGCAGCAGTTTTGCCGATTTTTGAGTCTTATGAAGTAGGGGCCTGATCAGGATTTCTTTCCGATGCGGGCTTGCTGAGGTCGGGGTGGTAGTCGGCGGCAGAACTTGGGCCCGTTGACGACAGGTTGCAAGCGGATACAAGACCATCCAAAAGAGCTGTTCGGGGCGCGAGTCGTTTCTCTCTTGGGGTCCCGGCGGCGAAGCAACAGAAGGGCGAACGCGAGTTGGGCCGAGGCCGGGAAAACAGCCGGACGGCTACTGCAAGCGATCACCCGGATCAGGGAGTTCATCATGTTCGAGCGGTATACGGAGAAGGCGCGGCGCGTCATCTTCTTCGCGCGGTACGAGGCCAGCCAGTTCGGCTCGCCTTATATCGAAACCGAGCACTTGTTGCTCGGGCTGCTGCGCGAAGACAAAGCGTTAACCAATCGATTCCTTCGCTCGCACGCCTCGGTGGAGTCGATCCGGAAGCAAATTGAAGCGCACACCACGATCCGCGAGAAAGTGTCGACGAGCGTTGACCTGCCGCTTTCGAACGAGTGCAAGCGGGTGCTGGCGTATGCCGCGGAGGAAGCCGAGCGCCTGGGCCACAAACACATTGGGACGGAACATCTGCTGCTCGGCCTGTTGAGAGAAGAAAAATGCTTCGCGTCGGAGATCCTGCAGGAGCGCGGCCTGAAGCTGACGCAGATTCGCGATGAGCTGGCGCGAGTGACGCAGGAGAAGGCGCCGCCGCAACAGCGGCAGCGCGAATCGAGCCTCCTGGCCGAGTTCAGCCGCGACCTTACTCAAGCCGCAATGGACGGGCAACTCGATCCACTCGTTGGGCGCGAAGGCGAGCTCGAGCGCTCCGTGCAGATTCTGTGCCGGCGCACGAAAAACAATCCTGTGCTGATCGGCGAGCCGGGCGTGGGCAAGACGGCGATTGTCGAAGGACTGGCGCAGCGCATCGCCGACGGCGAAGTGCCAAGTTTTCTGGCCGACAAGCGCGTGCTGGCGCTGGACCTTTCGCTGATCGTGGCCGGAACCAAGTACCGCGGCCAATTCGAGGAGCGGCTGAAGACCATCATGAAGGAACTGATGGAAAGCCAGAACTCGATTGTGTTCATCGACGAGCTGCACACGCTGGTGGGCGCGGGATCGGCTGAAGGGTCGCTGGATGCGGCGAACATCCTCAAGCCGGCTCTGTCACGCGGCGAGATTCAGTGCATCGGCGCGACCACTCCGGCCGAGTATCGCAAGTCGATCGAGAAGGACCGCTCGCTGGAGCGGCGCTTCCAGGCCGTGAAAGTGCCGCCGCCCAACGAAGCAGAAGCCATCAAGATCATCATGGGCATCAAGGACCGCTATGAAAAGTTCCATGCGGTCAGCTACACCGATGCCGCGGTGGAGTTCGCCGTCTCGCATTCGAGCCGGTACATTCCCGACCGCTTCCTGCCCGACAAGGCCATCGATTTAATCGATGAAGCGGGCGCGCGCGTGAAGTTGCGCCAGACCTCGCTGCCGGAAGAGATCACCGAGGTGCAGAAGCGGATCAAGTTCATCGTGCACCGCATGGACTCGGCGATTGCGAATCACGAGTTCGAGAAGGCGCGCTTCTATTCGGACGAAGAGCGCAAGGAGCGCGAGAACCTGCGCGCACTGCGCGACAAGTACCACCTCGACGATTCGGCGGCAGGCATTGTGGGCCGCGAAGACATCGAGGACGTAGTGAGCCGCTGGACGGGCGTGCCCGTAACCAGCATCAAGGAAGAGGAGACGCAGAAGCTGCCGCACAGGCCAATCGGAAGCTTCCTGTTCCTCGGACCGACGGGCGTGGGCAAAACGGAGATGGCGCGCACGCTGGCCAATTTCCTCTTCGGATCGGACAAAGCGCTCATCCGCTTCGATATGTCGGAGTTCATGGAGAAGCACTCGGTGTCGAAGCTGATCGGCTCCCCTCCGGGCTACGTGGGCTATGAGGAGGGCGGCCAGTTGACCGAGCGTGTCAAGCGCTCGCCATACTCGGTCGTGCTGCTCGACGAAATCGAGAAGGCGCATCCGGATGTGTTCAACATTCTGTTGCAGGTGTTTGAGGATGGCCAATTGACCGACGGCCTGGGCAACACCGTCGACTTCAAGAACACCATCGTCATCATGACCTCGAACATCGGTGCGCGGCACCTGCAGAAGAAGCAGGGGCTCGGCTTCCAGAGCGAGCGCGAAGACATCGTCAGCGAGAAGGTCGAAGAGCTGGTAAGGAACGAGGTGAAGAAAACCTTCAACCCCGAGTTCCTCAATCGGCTCGACGAAGTGATTCTCTTCCAGTCGCTCAACGATGCCGACCTGATTCAGATTGTC
>JBEKWT010000338.1:0-5386 GCA_049512795.1 Occallatibacter sp. | reverse complement strand
ATCGGGTTGCTGGACGCACAGCAGTACGCGGAGAGCGCCCGAGCCTTCGAGCAAGTGGCTCTGTTGCGCCCGGACTATGCGGACGCCTACACCAATGTCGCGATTGCCGACTTTTCGTGGCAGCGATACGATGGTTCGCGGACCAATCTGGAGAAGGCGCTGCAGATTGCTCCGCACAACGCGCGCGCGCTTTACTATCTTGCGCTGGTCGACCGCATTCAAGGTCACCCGGACGCTGCGATCGCCGATTTGCTCGACGTGATAACGCAATTCCCACGCTCACGCGACGCGCACCGCGAGCTTGGATTCTCGTTCTATCAACAGCACAAATATCAAGAGGCGCGGACCGAGTACGAGACGGTGCAGTCGATCGATCCCGACGACCTGGCCGCGCACTATATTCTCTCGATCGTGTACCGCCGCCTGGGGATGAAGGAAGAGGCTGCGCGCGAAGCTGCGGCCTTTGCCGACCAGAAGGACGACCCGACTGCGAACAGCTATGCGCTGGAGTTCCTCAGCAAGCATCCCGAGGTCACGTCGGAGAGCGTGCCATGGCATGTTCATAGCAACGTGACGGCGGATAGCAACGGGCACGGCGGCGGGACCGGTCAATGAGATTGCTGCTGTTCGCCGCTGTCGGTACACTGGCTCTCTCTTCTTTCGCGCTTGCTTCCTCGCGCAGCCAGCGGACGCACGGCGCCGCGGTCTTCAGCGCGAGCGGATGCCGGCACTGCCACAGCATCGGAGGCGTCGGCGGACACAAGGGGCCCGATCTATCGGGAGTGGGAAGAAGGAAGTCCAAGGCCGAAATGCGCCAGCAAATCGTTTACGGCAGTAAAGTAATGCCGGCCTTCGGAGACGATCTTGAGCCGAATGAACTGAAGGATCTGATTGCCTATCTGAAATCGTGCCGCCAGAAGCCGGCGACGACCCCACAAACGTCCGCTTCAAACTGACGCCGAGCCGGCCGACTCAAGCAGGGCAGCTGATTGCCGCGCGAAGTGCGTCGGCTACTTCTTTCTGTTGCTCCTCCGTGATGCGGTTGAAAAATGGAAGAGCGAGCGTGCGACGCGCGATGGACTCAGTGAGAGAAAAATTGCCTACGCCGGCCCCGCAAGTGGCGCGCCAAGCCGGCTGGAGGTGAATGGGAGCGAAGTAGCGGCCCGTGGCGATGCCCTGCCGGAGAAGTGCGGCCTGCACTCGTTCGCGGTCGGCGCCTTCAGGCAGGCGAACGACGTAGACAAACCAACTGAGCTCGCGGCGGGGAAGCAGGAGAGGCGGACGCTCGAGACCGGGCACATCCGCGAGAAGGGCATCGTAACGCTCGGCGGCCTTGCGGCGGAGAGCGAGGATCTCATCGATTCGCTGCAGCTGAACGCGGCCAAGAGCGCAAGCCAACTCCGAAAGCCGATAGTTGTAGCCTGGCTCGGCGTGATCGAGCCAGGCGACATTCGCATCGGGGCTCGAATCGCGGCCTTGATTTCTGAGCCGGCGCAGGCGCGCAGCGTGCTCTGGATTACCAGCCAGCACCGCGCCGCCCTCACCAGTCGTGATCTGCTTGTTGGGATAGAAACCGAGAACCGCGAGATCGCCGAAGCTGCCGGCAATGCGCCCATCGAATCGCGCACCGATGGCCTCGGATGCGTCTTCAATCAAGGCCAATGGCGATTCGCAAAATCCTTGAGGGTGTCCATTTGCGCGGGGATGCCGAACGTATGAACCGCAAGAATGGCACGCGTGCGCGGAGAGATGGCGCGCTCCACGGCAGCGGGATCAAGATTGAGCGTGACGGGATCGATCTCGACCAGGACAGGAGTGGCGCGCACCTGGAGCACTGTGTTGACCACGGCTACGAATGTAAAAGAAGGAAGGATCACCTCGTCGCCTTCGCCAATTCCAAGCGTGAGCAACGCAAGATGGAGGCCGGCGGTGCCTGAACTGACGGCCACGGCGTGGTTCACGCCGTGATAGGCGGCCAGATCCGCTTCGAAAGCCGCGAGCTCCGGACCCAGGCTGAGGTGCGGCGTGCGCAGAACGGCAGTGACCGCAGCGATCTCCGACTCGGTAATGTCAGGCGCCGATAGAGGAATGCGCGCGGTCATGAGCGTTCCAGTGGGGTCGATTCGGCAGGCGATGGAATCGGCGCAGGCTGCTTGATGAGAAGGCCGTCGAGCGGAACGGAAACTAACACGCGAGCAATGGTCTCCGCAGCAGTGCCATCGCCATAGGGATTGGCCATACCAGCAAGGCTGCCGCGAAACGCAGGACTGAGAGCGCGATCGAGCGCGTCGCGGATGGCGGAAGTATCAGCGGGCACATCGATCACGTTGCGCGCGCGTTCACGGCCTTGCTGACGAATGCCCACGTTGACAACAGGCAAGGCAAACGATGCAGCCTCCATGATGCCGCTGGAGGAGTTGCCTACGAGCGCGTCGGCGTGTCTAAGAAGGCTCCAGTAGGTAACAGCGTCGAGATTGACGAAGACGTGAGTGTGAGCGCGCGTTGCCGCCAGAGCTCGGGCGCGCTCAATGAGCGCGAGACCGCCGGCATCGGCATTGGGATAGACGAAGACGATTTGGCCTGGCGCTTCGCTGAGCGCAGCGAAGAACGCATCCGCTTCGGCGTTCGTGTCGCGGAGGATAGTGACAGGATGCCATGCGGCAACGAGCGTGGGCGGCGTGAGCGAAAGGCCCAAACGCAATTCGAGCGCGGCGCGATCGAGCAGCGCAGAGCGGCGCAGATGGTCGAGCGAGGGCGCTCCAGTGCAGTGCACTCGCCAGGGCTCTTCTCCCATTGCGATGACGCGCAGACGAGCGGTTTCAGTGGAAGTGAAATGGATGTGCGCGAGCTTGGTCAAAGCATTGCGTACTGCGTCGTCAATGGCGCCCTGGCTCACCTCGCCGCCTTCGATGTGTGCGATCGGAATACGCAGGGCCAGAGCCGTCGCGGCCGGGGCCAGCATTTCGTAGCGGTCGGCGATGAGCAGCAATATATCCGGCCGCCACGCGGTGAGTGCATCGGCAAGGCCCAAAATGGCCAGGCCAATCGTCTTGGCCATTCCGGTGTCAGTGTCGGAGCTCAGCAGGCACTCGATGCGCGCCTTGATGGGAAAGCCATCGCGCTCGATCTCCTTGAGCGTGTTTCCGAATTGCGGCGAAAGATGGGGCCCGAGAGCAAACACGCCCAGCTCGATTTCAGGATTGCCGGCAAGCTCGCGAAGCGGCCAGTAGAGATGGCTGTAGTCAGCGCGTGAGGTGGTGACGACGCCGATGCGACGCCGCGCGGCAGGCGTGGGAGGCTGCGCGGGAAATCCGCGCTTACCCACTTGATTTTGGGGCGCAATCACAGGAAAAGTATAAATTGATCGTTCGACAAAGCCCGCTTGCTGTGAACGAGTCGCTCCGCCGAAGGGCCACGCGCTCGCGTACACTGGATGGTTCTGCGATGAGGGGAGAGTTGCATCCGTGAGCGTTAAAACGATGCGGGGAGTTTGGCTTTGCGCGGTTGCAATTCTGGCAGGCATGCCGGCACTCTGCGCGCCGCAGAAGCACTTCGACGCAGAGGCGATCCGGTTGAACAATCGAGGCGTGGCGCTGATGGGCCAGCAGTTCACCGAGCGTGCCGCGGAGAGCTTTGCCGAAGCGTTCAAGAAGGACCCGAAGCTGGCGCAGGCGGCAATCAATGAGGGCATTGCGCTGCTATCGGGACAGAAGCTCGACCAGGCCAAAGAATGGTTCCAGAAGGCCATTTCGGTTGATCCAAAGAATCCGCAGGCATGGTACAACCTGGGTTTGGCGCAGCATGCTGGAAATGAGCTAACGGATGCACTGGCCAGTTTTCAAGAGGCGGCGAAGCTCGATCCCAGAGACGCAGACTCATGGTATTTCGAAGGCTCCTGTTACCAGGAGATGCGGCAGTTCGACAAGGCGATTGCAACCTTCGAGAAGACGCTGGAGATTAACCCTCTGCACGCGTCGGCGGAGTTCGGACTCGCACGTTCGCTGCAACGCACTGGCCACACGGCAGAGGCGAAGGAACACTTTGCGCGTTTTCAACATTTGACGAGCACCAAGATTTCATCGGCGCTGGGGCTGTCGTATGGCGAGCAGGGGCACTATTCAACAGTCACGGCAGTCGAAGAGCCGGAAGCGATCCAACACGCGATGATTCCGGTGCGTCTTGTGGCGCAGCCAATGATCGCGGCCGCCTCTGCAGGCGCTTCGTCATGGACGACGACGGGCGGCGCGTGCATGATGGACGCGACGGGCTCGGGGCAGATGGATCTGGTGCTGATGCAAGCGGGCGCGCAGGCAATTCGTATTTTGCACAATCTTGGCGGCGGCAGCTTTGAGGAATTGGATACGGCGGCAATGGGTCTGGGGGTGAGCGGCCATGCAGTGGCATGCGCCGTTGGCGATTACGACGGCGATGGATTAAACGATCTGGCTGTGGCTCTGGAGGACCGCGTACTTCTGTTTCATAACCTCGGTCACGGGCAGTTCAAAGACGTTACGGCGCAATCGGGACTTTTGCCGCGCAACCGCCCATCGGGCATTACGTTCGTTGATTATGACCATGATGGCGATCTCGACTTGCTGCTGACTGGTGCGCCGTTGAAGCCAGGCGATGAGTCCAATGCTCTGTGGCGCAACAATGGCGACGGGACTTTCACTGAACAAACGGAGCCGACCGGGCTGGGCGGCGGCGGCAAGACCGCGGCAGCAATTCTGACCGACTTCAATAACGATCGCGCCGTGGATCTTGCGGTGACCGGCGATGGACCTTCGCCGCTGATCTACGTGAATCCGCGCGAAGGCAAATATCCTACGCAGCCGCTGTACGCGAATGTGAAGCTTCCGCCAACAGTGGGCATCGCGGTGCTCGACTACAACAAAGATGGCTGGATGGACATCGCGGTGACGCATGCGGGCGCACCGGGCCTCACGCTGTGGCAAAATGTCGCCGGGCCGGATCACATCGGCCGCCGCTTCGAGCGCGTCGCGTTGCCGCTCATTGGAGCAGTGCGCGGATGGGGCCTGACACCCGTCGATATCGATAACGATGGCTGGATCGACCTGGCGGCGATTGTGGAGACGAAGGCGGGGCCACGGGTCAAGGTCTTTCGAAATCGGGGAGATGGCAGTTTCGAGGACGTGAGCCATGCGCTGGGGCTGGACGCGGTGAAGCTGAAAGCGCCGCACGGACTGATTGCCGCCGATGTAGACGGCGACGGCGCGCCGGATTTGATCGTGACCCAGGAGAATGCTCCACCGGTGCTGCTGCGGAATGTGGGCGCAAACAAGAACCACTTTGTGCGCCTTGATTTGACTGGTCTCGCGGACAACAAGACCGCGCTGGGAGTGAAGGTGGAGGTATTTGCCGACGG
>JBEKWT010000337.1:0-3726 GCA_049512795.1 Occallatibacter sp. | reverse complement strand
CCTCTCAATCAAATCGACCACAATCCCTTCCAAACGCGCTCAAGGGTGAATGAGGAACAGCTCGCTGAGCTGGCCGCCTCTATCGCCGCCAACGGGGTTGTGCAGCCGGTCCTGGTTCGCCCCATCGCGGGCGGTCGCTTTCAGTTGATCGCCGGCGAGCGCCGCTGGCGCGCCTCACAGATCGCCGGCAAGACCACCGTGCCAGCCATCCTCCGCCAGGTCTCGGATGAGCAGGCGATGGAAATCACCATCGTCGAGAATCTTCAGCGCGCCGACCTGAACCCGATGGAACAGGCGCGGGCCTTCGAGCGGCTCTCGCGCGAGTTTCACATGACCCAGGAGCAGATGGCGCAGCGCACCGGCAAGGACCGTGCCACCGTAGCCAACTTCCTTCGCTTGCTCAAGCTGCCGTCGTCCGTTCAGACCCGGGTCGAGTCTGGCGAGCTGACCTTCGGCCATGCGCGCGCGCTCCTCGCATTCGAGCATGCCGAGGAGATAGAGACCGCAGCGCAGCGGGTCGTCGACCGTTCGCTTTCTGTTCGCCAGACGGAACGTTACGTCCAGGAGCTCATCGACCCCAGCCGCAAGTCGAAGAAGGGACCCAATCCACCTGCGCCCGTCGACGCTAACGTTCGCGATGCTCAGGAACGCCTCCAGCGAGCTCTCGGCCTGAAAGTCACCATCGAGGACCGCAATGGCCGCGGCAAAGTGATCATTGAATACGCGCGCCTTGAGGACTTCGACGCCCTGATGGAGCGATTTGCAATCGAATGAGCCAGATCGAAGCCTGGAATCGAACCCCGACCCGTGCGTCGGCCCAAGAAATCTGATAATCTGACTCCATGGATCCGGTTTCGATCAGCGTAACAGAAGCATCGCGGAACTTTGCTGACTGCGTGAATCGTGCGCGCTACCAAGGCACAAGCTTCATCCTGTTCAAGAGCGGTGTGCCAGTGGCGCGCATCGAGCCGGCTGAATCGCTGCCCCCCAAAGGACAGGAGCTAGCCGCTGCATTCCAGAAGGCCGTCGAAGGCGTCCACGTCGGCGAAGAAGAAGCCACTTCCTGGCTGCACGATCTGGAACAGGCGCGCGGATCGTTGCAGCCGCAGGTGAGGCAGTGGCGTTTCTGATCGATGCCGATGTGATCATTCAGGCCGAGCGAAAGGCGTTCGACCTCGACGCATGGCTTCGTTCGCATCCCGACGAGGAGATCAAGCTCGCGGCCATCACGGTGGCTGAATTGTGGCGAAGCGTGGAGCGCGCCAGCGGCGTTCACCGTGCTCGGCGGCAAAAGCACCTGGAAAGTGTGCTCACAGTATTTCAGATCGCTTCATACACCGAAAAGGCGGCCGTTGAACATGCGCGCTTATGGGCCGACGTTGAGGCCCCTGGACAGAGGATGAGCCCCCATGACCTGGTGCTCGCGGCAACCGCCAAGGAATCCGGCGCCGCGATCGTCACCTTCAACACCAAGCGTTTCGCAGCCGTCCCCGGATTGACGGTTCTCAAGCCGTAACCGGCCGTCACGTTTTTTTCCGCTTAAACCCCGCGCTTAAAGCCCAAGTGACCCAATTGCGCGGTTGCTTTGCACCTACCAGAGATTTATCCTTCACTTCTACTCGGGCTCCTCCAAGTGAAGGCGAGGAGCTCGTCTTTTTTCTCTGAATTCAGCGATCCAGCCCATTGCGGAGTCTCTTCCATGGCCCTCCAACCCATCACGTCAACAAACAACACGCCCCAGACCGTGCAGCCCATCCCCGTCGCCCTCAATGGACGCACTCTCGAACCCAACCGGCGCGTTCCCTTCAACCTGGATTGGGTTGAAGGCGTGCGCGTCAACACCAGCGCGGTGGAGCGGCGCGCGGCAACCCATGTCGCGCGGCGCACCGTAAAAAAAGAAACACAGGCAGCTTGGCTGCTGCGCGCCATCGCCTGTATGGACCTGACCACCCTGAGCGGCGACGACTCGGCCGACCGCGTGCGGCGTCTCTGCGCCAAGGCGCGCAACCCGCTGCAGCGCCACATCGTTGAAGGCCTCGGCATTGAGGATCTGCATCTCACCGTGGGCGCGGTCTGCGTCTACCACGCGTTTGTTGAGACGGCCGTAAAGGCGCTCGAAGGATCGGGCATTCCCGTCGCCGCGGTCTCGGCCGGATTCCCCGCGGGCCTTTCGCCGCTCGCCGAGCGTGTGGACGAGATTCACCGCAGTGTCGAAGCCGGCGCGCAGGAGATCGACATCGTAATCACCCGCGCGCACGTCTTCAACGGCGAGTGGCAGGCGCTTTATGACGAAATCGCCGCGTTCAAGCAGGCTGCGGGTCCGGCGCACATGAAAGCCATACTCGGCACCGGCGACCTGATGACGCTGCGCAACGTAGCGCGCGCCAGTTGGGTTGCGATGATGGCCGGCGCGGACTTCATCAAAACGTCAACGGGAAAAGAGGCCGTGAACGCCACGTTGCCGGTTTCGCTGGTGATGGTTCGCTGCATTCGCGACTACGCCGAGCGCACGGGCAGCGCGGTCGGATTCAAGGCGGCAGGTGGCATTCGCACGGCAAAGCAGGCGACAGATTGGCTCGCGTTGATGAAGGACGAGCTGGGCCGGCCTTGGCTCGAGCCGTCACTCTTTCGGTTCGGCGCCAGCGGAATGTTAGGCGATATCGAGCGCCAACTGGAGCATCATTTAACAGGGCGTTACTCGGCTACGTACCGTCATCCCATCGCGTAGAGGTCTCGCTGACGGTCACAAGGAGACGCTGTGAGCATTGCGGAAAAGTTCTACACCATGGAGTACGGAGCCGCGCCGGAAGATCCCAAAGAAGCCAACCAATGGCTCGAGCGGCACCATCGCCGGTTTGAGGAATTCATCGGCGGCGCGTGGGTAAAGCCGGCAAGCGGCGAGTACCAGGCCACCAGCGATCCCTCCACGGGCGAGATTCTCGCCGAGGTTGCCAAGGGCAACACCGCCGACGTCGAAGCGGCCGTCTCCGCCGCGCGCAAAGCTCTTCCGGCGTGGCAGGCACTGAGCGGCCATGAACGCGCCCGCTACCTTTACGCTCTCGCCCGCCAAGTCCAGAAACACTCGCGTCGTCTCGCCGTTCTCGAAACGATGGACAACGGCAAGCCCATCCGCGAAAGCCGCGACATCGATATTCCTCTCGTCGCACGCCACTTCTATTACCACGCCGGTTGGGCGCAGCTTCTCGAATCCGAATTCCCCAACTACACGGCCTGCGGCGTCGTCGGCCAAATCATTCCGTGGAATTTTCCGCTGCTGATGTTTGCTTGGAAAGTAGCTCCAGCGCTCGCCGCGGGCAACACGGTGGTCATCAAGCCCGCGAAATACACGCCGCTCACCGCGCTGGCCTTTGCCGAGCTCGCGATCGAAGTGGGCCTGCCTCCCGGCGTGCTCAACGTGCTAACCTGCGACGCAAAGACGGGCCAGGCGCTCATCGAGCATCCGGGCATCGACAAAGTCGCCTTCACCGGCTCGACGGAAGTCGGCCGGACGATTCGCCTGGCCACTGCCAACTCCACGAAAAAACTCTCGCTCGAGCTTGGCGGCAAATCGCCGTTCGTGGTCTTCGACGACGCCGATCTCGACTCAGCGGTTGAGGGGCTGGTCGACGCCATCTGGTTTAACCAGGGCCAGGTTTGCTGCGCGGGCTCGCGGCTGCTTGCGCAGGAGCGCGTGGCCGAATCTCTCTACACAAAAATCCGCGCGCG